>WHSP01000360.1 GCA_009380025.1 Gemmatimonas sp.
AAGCACGGCGACGGAGTCCATGCCCAGATGCGGGCCGGGACGAGCGCCTGCTACGTCGTCACCGACGACGTCGATGCGGTTTACCAGCGGGCCGTCGACGCGAATGCCGAGATCGTCGAGCGACCGCATGAGACGGTATTCGGATCCGGGGTGCCGACGCGCGCATTCACCGCCCGTGATCCGGAGGGAAACCTCTGGAGCTTCGGTACCTACCACGGCGCGCCCTAACCGGTTGCGCCTCCCGGGGGGACGCTCCTCCGCTCGTGTGAGAGTAAGCACGGGCCTTCACGCCGAGCTTTGGCTCGCTCCCGCATCGGACGAGCACCGGGTGCTGCGCCGGAGTCACGCGCGACGATCTGGGCGTTGAATGTGTGATTCGATGTCGAGAAGGCCCGGCGACTGCGCTCACGAGGTGAAGGGCCTCGACAGGCCCGGCCCACGAAAACCAGGAGACCGCTATGCCGAAGTATGGGAAAACCGAGCCGACTCTCGCTCGTCCGCCTGTCGTCAGTCAGAACGAGTGGGACGCGGCGCTGACGGCCCTGCTCGAGCGCGAGCAGAGCGTCGGCGCCGCGATGCACGAGCTCGCCGCCGCACGGAAACGCATGCCGATGGTGCGAGTGGAGCACGACTACGCGTTCGAGGGTCCTGACGGGCGGCGGTCACTGCCCGAGCTGTTCGACGGGCGCAGCCAGCTGATCCTTTACCGGTTCTTCTTCGAGGAGGGTGTCGACGGTTGGCCCGACGCCGGGTGCGTTGGCTGTTCAT
>WHSP01000361.1 GCA_009380025.1 Gemmatimonas sp.
ACGGGAACGCGCTGTTCGACGAGAAGGCCAGCCATGTTTTCCAGATCGTGGACGGCTTGATCAGACGTTTCGATATTCGTCGAACCTGATCGAAGTCTGCAAGGCTGATGAAGAACACGCTGAGCGAAGGCCGAAGAGAACCGCGCATCTCTCCATCTCCACTCGCATCTCCAACACCCGCCCCACCCGCATCCCCCGCTCGTCATTCCCGCATCCCCCACCCGTAACTCCCGCGAAGGCGGGAATCCAGGGCGTAGCAGCCGGCGGGGCGACTGGATCCCCGCTCCTATGAGCGGGGATGACGACAGAGGCGGGAGTGCTGGAACCTGTGCGTCCCAGGTTCCGCCGCAGGTTGGCATTCCATTTGGCTCTTGTTTTGACTTGCCAATTGGTATTCCAAATGGCATTCCAGTGGTGGATGGCGCCTGAGAGGCGCTGATCTCGAGATCACCCACACACCTCACTCCGGTCAGCGGATGGCTCTCGCCAGCGATGCGCCGGAGGCCCTCGCTCGGCCCGCCTCCGATCGACCAGTGTCAGGTCACATTGCCGCTGCCGTCGTGGATTTCGAAGTCATCGTTCATTGTCCTTTTCTTTCATAGAACCGGGCATGATAGCCTCCGCGGCATCCAGGGGCCGGCGCATCAGCATCTTGTCGGCCCCGGGCGGTCTGAGGATCGGTTCTCGAGCGGGCTCTGATCGACGCCGACAGACGAGGAGCGCCTCAGATAATCGATGGGCGAACGGATTGCCACCGAA
>WHSP01000362.1 GCA_009380025.1 Gemmatimonas sp.
GTCACCGCCAGACGCTCAGCGTCGGGTGCGCGGCGCAGCCAGGGCACGAGGGCGGTGTTCCGCAGCACACGCCAATGCGGCAGCAGACCGCCCTCCTGCTGGACATAGCCGATCCGGCGTCGCAACGTGACCGCGTCGAGCGACGCCACGTCCTCGCCGTCCAGCTCGACCCGCCCGGATCCCGGCTCGACCATTCGGTTGAAGCAGCGAAGGAGGGTCGTCTTGCCCGAGCCGCTTTCACCGACGAGCGCCACGCACTCGCCCGCCATGACCTCCAGCGAGAGTTCATCAAGCGCGACGACTTCCCCGTACCGCTTCCCAATGCGGACGGCGCGAAGGTCGGGAGTTGCCTCATTTTCCATATACGAAGCCTACGCCGAGCACTGCTCCGACGCGAGGGGTAGTTCATCGCCCGACGTTCCCGCCCAGGAGGCAGCGTCAGAAGTGCGCGGCACCCCTGGCGACGGATTCGACTTCCCGGAAGCGCGGGCCTCTGTCCCGCAATCCGGTCGAACGCGCCTGACCTCGAAGGGCGCCTCGCCGAGGTCGCCGCCGGCGGAAAGGGCAAGCCGCCCTTGCGTGGGCCCGATCCATCGAATATACTGAACCGTATGGTTCAGTATAAGCCCGCACTCGATCAATCGTTTGCTGCACTCTCGGACCCCACACGTCGGGGCATTCTGGAGCGACTGGGAAGCGGCGACGCTTCCATCACAGACCTCGCGCAGCGGTTTGAGATGACGCTCACGGGGAT
>WHSP01000363.1:0-459 GCA_009380025.1 Gemmatimonas sp.
CCCGAACGCGTTGCTGGGCTCGTGCTGGTGGCGCCCGCCCTTCCCCCTCCGCTCAGTGCTCGTGAGGCCCGTTGGTGGCGGACGATCGGCCGGACAGGGCTGGCTGTCGCCCCTCCCGTCGCCCGAGCGATGCTGCGGGTGCTCGGCAGGAGGCTTATCGAGATGAAATTTCGGGCCCTGGCCGATCCTGCGGCATCGGGGAGCAAGTGGAACGTTGGGGGCGGTGACCTGTCGAGGCTCTCCAGCGAGTTCATGCACCTCGCGCGGGAAGAACTCACGACGGCGCGGCCGAAGCAACTGGGACGCGGCGTCACGGTCATGGCCTCGATCCTGTCGGCGATGTGCGTCCGGCCCCAACGCGTGCAGGACGCGATATGTCGTACCTCGGCGCCCACGCTCCTGCTGTGGGGAGACGACGATCGTCTGATCGTGCGCGCGTGGATCGATGACTGGATGGCC
>WHSP01000363.1:469-752 GCA_009380025.1 Gemmatimonas sp.
CGCAGCGACCCGACTGGAATCTGTCGGTGTTCGAGGCGGTGGGGCATGCGCTGCCGATAGAAGTTCCCGGCCGCTATGCCGACGCGGTCGGTGAGTGGATGGCTGGTTCGAGCTTCCCGCGTGACGGGACTCAAACCTGATCCAGCCGTGAGGATGGATGGCTGCGGTGTCTTGGCGTTGACGTATGCGCCCGTGACTACCAGGTGACGGGCAGATCGACGAGTCCGCCGCTGAGGATATCGCGACGCCGGCGTGGCTGCTGCGCGGGGACGGCCAGGCGCAT
>WHSP01000364.1 GCA_009380025.1 Gemmatimonas sp.
ACCCCGTTGGTGGGCGCCAAGAATCCCGGCGCGCTGCAGCCCCGGTTGTGCGGCGCGTACATGATACCCGTGGTAGGATCGGCGACCGCTGGATGATAGATATTCAACCCGCCCATACAGCCGACCACGTTGCGGTACTCGTTCTCGTGGTCGAAAGGAAGCGGCGGCATGTAGAGGCCCCCGACCTGGAACTCGCTCAGGATCTCCAGGGCCTGCTCCTTCAACTCCGGCGTGTAGTCGATGACGAACTCGTCGGTGATCCCGTTTAACACAATGGGGTCTAGCGGTTCCGGCCGGGTCGGATACGGCTGTGTAGGCGCCGTATAGTTGCCCGGGACCTGCGTCTCCATGACCGGTCGTTCCTCGATCGGCCAGATCGGCTCACCGGTCTCCCGGTTGAACGCGAAGACGAGGCCCTGTTTCGTGTTCTGGATCAACGCGGGGACCTCTTCTCCGTCCACTGTGAGATCCATCAGAATGGGTGCGGCCGGAATATCGTAGTTCCACTGGTCACTGTGGTGGATCTGGAAGTGCCACTTTCGCTCACCGGTCTGGACGTCCAGCGCGAGGACGCTGCCGCCGAACAGATTGTGGCCTGGGCGATGGCCTGCATACGACTGGACGGTCGAGGCGTTCGTCACGATGTACACCAGCCCCAGCTCGGGGTCGGCCGACGCCGGAGCCCACGAGGACATGTCACCTGACCACTGCCAGGCGTCGTTTTCCCACGTCTCATGGCCGAACTCGCCG
>WHSP01000365.1 GCA_009380025.1 Gemmatimonas sp.
TGACAGCCGACGAGACCACGACGCTGGACTTCCAGATCACGGAGGATGCGCTGCAGCTCGACGAGGTCATCGTGACTGGCACGCCCCGGGCGGGACACAGCGCCGGGCCATCGGAAACGCAGTCCAGCGTATGAGCGTAGCCGAGATCACCCAGGTCGCGCCGGTCAACACCTTCCAGGAGTTGCTTTCCGGTCGGACACCCGGCATCCGCTTCTCGGTCGTCAGCGGGAACGTTGGGTCGGGACAACAGGTCACGTTGCGAGGCGTTGGGAGCTTCGACATGGGGCGCAACCAGCCCCTGATCTTTGTGGACGGGATCCGCGTGAATAACGACACAGAGGCAGGGCCGGAGGTCGCCGAAGCATCCGGGGTCGTCAACGTGCTCAACGACTTCAATCCGGACGACATTGAGAGCATCGAGATCATCAAAGGCCCGGCGGCTGCGACCCTCTACGGGTCGGAGGCGTCGGCCGGGGTGATCCAGATCCTCACCAAGAAGGGGAATGAGGGCGCACCCGAGTTCACCCTAACGGTGCGCCAGGGAGCGAACTTCATGATCGACCCGGCGGGCAAGCTCGGAACGCAGTGGACCTGTCCGGTCAACCCGTCCCCGAGCCCGGACTGCGCGACTCAGGAAAGCTTGGAGCAGTACAACATGTACGACGAAGCCACGCGCTACATCCGCGAAGGCTACTTCGATTGGGAGACTCCCGAGCTATTCTCGTCCGGTCACACCCAGGGCTATTCGAT
>WHSP01000366.1:0-335 GCA_009380025.1 Gemmatimonas sp.
ATATCCTCGGATACGACGGCATCGACCACGCGGTGAGCGCCAAGCGTCAACGTGCCAGTCTTGTCGAAAACAACAACATTGAGATTGCGCGCCTCCTCTAGTCCCCGCCGGTCACGCACCAGCAGGCCGTTGCGGGCGCCCATCGTTGTTGAAATAGCGATCACCAGCGGCACCGCCAAGCCGAGTGCATGCGGGCAGGCAATCACCAGCACTGTCACGACCCGTGTGATGGTGAAATCGAGCGTGGCGCCAAGGGCCACCCAGGCGATCATCGTCAATGCGCCTGCCAGGATTGCCATGATCGTCAGGTAGAATGCCGCACGATCGGCGAGCGC
>WHSP01000366.1:345-749 GCA_009380025.1 Gemmatimonas sp.
TGCGCCCGCGAGCGCGATGTCTGGGCCTGCTCGACCAGACGCATGATGCCCGCTAAAGCAGTCTTTTCGCCGGTACCGGTGACCTCTACCCGCAACGATCCCTGCTCGTTAACGGTGCCGGCAATCACCCGGTCGCCCTCCTGCTTATCGACCAGCCGTGATTCGCCTGTGATCATTGATTCGTTGACCGAGCTCTTTCCGCTCCTGACAACTCCGTCTGCCGGAATGCCCGCTCCCGGACGGACCAGGACAAGGTCACCCTCGCCGAGCTGGTCGATCGTGACCTCTTCGGTCCGGTCCTGTTCGATAAGTCGCAGTGCCTTGTCGGGCAAAAGCTTGGCGAGCTCCTTTAGCGCGCCCTGGGCTTGGAAGATCGAACGCATCTCGATCCAATGCCCAAGCAG
>WHSP01000367.1 GCA_009380025.1 Gemmatimonas sp.
CCGGGGCGTCAGACGGGCGTTAGCATGGGCCATGAGGGACTCCTCTCTGCAGCGTGCTGGCTTCGACAACCGCACATCAGCAGATGGAGTCCCTCTCCTGCAACAACCGCCCTGAGAACTACAACTAGTTCACCCGCGAGGACTTCCATAGCGCCATCCCGACGAGGTGATCGCGGGACTCCACGACGGCCCGGGCCTGCCGTTCACGACTGAGCCGCCGACCGGAACGATCTCGGCGCCGGGGCCGGCTCGACCGCTCGGTTGGGAAGACCTCTCGCTGGCCGACGCCCGGGAGCGGACAGAGGCATGGAGAAGGGAGTACAACGAGGAACGACCGCATTCAGCCCTGGGCGACCGTACGCCCCAGGAGCACATCCGAGAGGTCGAAGCAGCCCGGAAACTCGCATAGCGTCTGGATCAAGATCGGGGGCAGGCCCAGGGGGCGTTACCACTTTCGGCGGACGACGTCCTGGAGCATCGCCTTGTCGAGCGTGAGGTCGGCGACGACCTGCTTCAGCCGCCGGTTCTCATCCTCGAGCTGGCGCAGCCGCCGGATCTCGGCCACGCCCATCTCACCGAATCGCTTCTTCCATCGGTAGAACGTCTGCTCGGTGATCCCGAGCTTGCGACAGATCTCAGCCGGCGGCGTGCCGGCGTCGGCCTGTCTCAGCGCGAAGCCGATCTGCTCCTCGGTGTAACGCTTCCTGGGCACGAACTTCCCTCCCTCGCTTCCGCGGAGCGTGC
>WHSP01000368.1 GCA_009380025.1 Gemmatimonas sp.
ATCCCCGGCCGCAGCCCGGCGGCCCGTGCGGCGCGTCGTCGCCAGCGTCGGTCGAGCCCCCCCGTCATCAACCCGTTCATCGCGTCGTAGATGGGGGCGATGCGGTCGAACATCATCCGCACCTCGCGCGCGGGGACCCGGTTGCCGGGCGCGACCTGGTCAGGCATCGGCGGAAGGTGGGGTGATGGTGGGCGATACTGGATTCGAACCAGTGACCTCACGGATGTGAACCGTGCGCTCTAACCAACTGAGCCAATCGCCCATCGCGAGGCCCGCAGTATAGCCGCCCACGGCTCAGACCTTCAATCGACGGCGAGGGCCGCGAGCCGCCGTCAGAGCCGAACGACGACGCGGACGATGACGCCGAGGAGCAGCATCGCGATCAGCGGTGACCAGTCGATGCCGCTCGATGGCGGCAGCAGCCGGCGGATCGGCGCCAGGAAGGGCTCCGTCATCTGGTAGACGAAGGCGGTCAGCTGGCCGCCACCCTGTGGGTTCGTCCAGCTCATCACCACGCGGACGATCAGCATGAGCCACAGGAACATGGCCAGCAGCTGGATGAAGTTGACGAGGACGGAGGTCATGAGGGCGAGGATACCAGCGTCTCGGCCCGGGGCCCGAACAGCGCCGTCCCGATCCGCACGAGCGTCGCGCCCTCCGCGGCCGCTGCCTCGGCATCGGCGCTCATGCCCATCGACAGTTCGGGCAGTCGGCTGCCGAGCCGGTGCTCGAGCTGG
>WHSP01000369.1:0-442 GCA_009380025.1 Gemmatimonas sp.
CGTGTTCGCGGTAATCAGGTCGTAGAACAGCCCGGCGCCGCCGCGGACGGACGTCGTTCCCTTCCCGCCGACATCCCAGGCGAAGCCAACGCGCGGCGCGAAGTTCTTTGTCGACGGTTACTAATGGCCTCATCCGAGCCTCTCGCGTCCTCCTGTCGATTTATGGCTTAGACGACAGGTCTTTGCTGGTCGCCGGTCGCGAGAGGTTCCCCAATTTACTCTGCGTGTCTATTCCCGCCGGGCCATCTCTTGGACCCCGACGGACCGAGCGATGGCATCGGGCTGTCGCCCGTCATCGCTCGCTCTGGCCTTCGCCGTCTTCGCACCGGCTCGGCGTCCGCAGTCCCGCGCGTTCCGGTTCCAGCGCGGCGTGTCACGAGGCTATCGAGTTCGCATTCGCTACGGCCCGATGGGATTGCTAGCCCTGCACCGGCCAGGACGT
>WHSP01000369.1:452-734 GCA_009380025.1 Gemmatimonas sp.
CATTGGCCTCGCGTTGGGCGGGCCCATCGCGGTGCTGCTGGCCATCTGGCTCGTGACGTCCCTCCACACGACCACCGTGCGGGTGCTCGTGCTGTTCGTCATCCTCTACACGTCGGTGATGATGCTCCGCTCCGCGGAGGCCGAGCGCAAAGCCGCCGCCTGACACAAACACGAAGGTCACGAAGATTGATTCGCCTTGGTGATCGTTCTTCGTGCTCGTCGTGCGCTTCGCGTCGTTCGTGGTTTCGATTCTCTGGAGATTGGCACCCACAATCTGACGGG
>WHSP01000036.1 GCA_009380025.1 Gemmatimonas sp.
ACGCGAAGACGCGAACAACAAGCGAAAGGGTTGCCCGTGAACGTTGAGGAGGTTTCCTCAATCGTGGTTGATACGGCGTTCCTGCATCAGGGGTTGGGGCCTGGGCTCCTCGAGTCTGTCTACCAGGAGGTCTCGTTCGGCTGTTGGAGAGACGAGGGTTGGGCGTGGAACATCAAAAACCCATCTCGTTCGAGTTCGACGGTATCCAGTTCGACTAGGCGCTCTGTCGCTCCGGTAGGAACTCCTCGATGAGCTGTGCGCCGCGCTCTGCAGCGCCGACCCCGCGGGCGACGTAGGCCGCGGCGGCAGCGCCTGCTGTCTTGCGAGCCTCGCCGTTGGTCAACAGGCGGGCGAGGGTGCGGCCCAGGTCCAAACGATCGCCCGCCTCGAAGGCGCCGCCTGCCGCGATCAGCGCATCCGCTTCCCGTGCGTTCGAGTGGCGCGGCCCGAAGAGCACCGGAACCCCGAACGCCGCCGGCTCCAGCACCGAATGCAGCCCCGCCGACCCGAATCCGCCTCCCACGAAGGCGACGTCGGCCAGGGCGTACAGCTCGCCCAGGATCCCGACCCGGTCGACGATTAGCACCGGAGCGTCCCGCCACTCGGCGAGCGTCCGGCTGAGCCGCGCGTGGCCGATGCCGTTCCTGGCGAGATCCTGTTCGAGCTCCCTGACACTGTTCTCCAGTGGCTCGTGCGGAACGAGGATCATTCGATGGCGGGTCGCCGTGTGGGGGAGCCCGGCGAACGCCGCGAGCAAGGGATCTTCATCCTCGGGCCAGGTCGAACCTGCGACGAGGGTCAGGCTGTCGGGATCGGCAAGGTCGGTGAGGAGCGGACTCTTCCGGTCGACCGCAGCGGCTCGACGAGCGACCTGATCGAATCGTGCATCGCCCATTTCGGAGAGGCGTTCGCGAGGAACGCCGAGGATCGCGAAGCGCTGGGCGTCGTCCGTAGAGATGGCGCCCACCCGGGAGAGGCGCTGGTGAGCGGGTCTCAGCAGGATTCGGGTCGGCCACCTCAGACGAGAAGAAGTAGCCGGGAGGGTAGCGCTGAGGAGAAGCACGGGGATGCCCGACGAGGCAGCCAAGCGGGTGAGATTCGGCCAGACCTCGGTCTTCGAGAACACGATCGCCGACGGGTCGAGGGCGTGCAGCACCGGCTCGAGCTGATCGGGGAGGTCGATGGGCAGGTAGTCGGCGACGTCGGCTGGTAGCCGCGGGGCGAGCCGCTCGGCCGAAGGGGAGAAGTAGGTGTATGCGATCTGCATCTCGGGTCGATGGGAGCGCAGGGCCGTCATGACGGAGGCTGCCTGCAAGCTCTCCCCGACGCTCGGGGCATGGAACCACACGAGGGGTCGGTCGGAATCGCGCTCGGAGGCCGCCCAGCCGGCCAGCCGTTCGGCCGCACCCTGCCGTCCGCGAATTCCGCGCGCGAGCTTCCCCTCGCCGGTGGCCAGGAGGGGGAGCAGGCGCCGCCCGCCCCTCAGCACGGAGGTGTAGATCGCTTCCAGGATCGTCACAACCAATTGTGAAGGGTGAAGGGTGAATTGTAGAATTGGAAGATTGAGAATAGTGAAGGAGAATAGTGAACCGTGAAGGGTGAAGGCGAGGTTCCAATCACCGTTCATTCACTATTCTCCCTTCTCTATTCACCATTCCTCTTGGATTCGGTATATTTTCGGGATGATGAAAGATCGGATCGTCGTGCGCGGCGCACGGCAGCACAACTTGAAGAACCTCGATCTGGACATTCCGCGAAGGGCCCTCGTGGTCTTCACGGGTCCGTCCGGCTCGGGGAAGTCGTCGCTTGCGTTCGATACGATCTATGCCGAGGGGCAGCGTAGGTACGTCGAGTCTCTCTCGACGTATGCGAAGCAGTTTCTCGAGCGAATGGAGAAGCCAGATGTGGATCGGGTCGAGGGAATCTCTCCTTCCGTCGCCATCGAGCAGCGGAACCCGACCAAGACCAGCCGTTCGACGGTTGGGACGGCGACCGAAGTCTACGACTATTTGCGTCTTCTTTGGGCCCGTATCGGCCGGACCTACTGTCCCGGTACGGCCGGGCATCCGTGCGGGCGGCGGGTGCGTCCGGATTCCGTTGAGAGCGCGGTCGACACGATCCTGGATTTCGAGCCAGGCGAGCGAATCCTCATTTGCTTCCCGCTCCCCCTGTCCGCGAAAGTCACCCATTCGTTAGTCGTCGAGAACCTCCGCGCGCTGGGATATCTGCGGGTGCTCGCCGAGGGGCGCGAGCTCCACCTCGACGATCTTCCCGTCGACGTCGACCTGACCGATGCGGACTTGTTGGTCGTCGTGGACCGGCTGAAGGTCGACCCGGATGATCGAGGGCGGCTCGCGGACTCCGTGCAGACCGCGTTTCACGAGGGGGAAGGGGAAGCGATCGTATTGCGGGCGGATCGAGCGGGCTCCAGAACCGCGGATCAGCCCGGAGCGGCTCTCCGTTTCACGGAGCGGTTCCGGTGCCCGGATCATCCGGAGATCTCGTTCCCGACGCCCTCACCACAGTTCTTCTCGTTCAACAATCCGTACGGCTCCTGCCCGGAATGTACCGGCTTCGGCGCGGTGCTGAAGTACGATGAGAGCTTGATCGTGCCGAATCCCTCGCGCTCGCTGGCGGATGGGGCGGTGGATCCGTGGAGCAAGCCACGCTACGATGCGCGGCGGCGGAAACTCGCCGACCTGGCGGATCGCGAGGGCGTCTCCATGACGGCCCCCTGGGAGGCACTCCCGGAGGCCTTCAGGGATGCCGTCCTTCGCGGTACCCGTGGCTTCCAGGGGGTCTTCCCCTTCCTCGAGGCACTGGAAGAAAAGCGCTATAAGCAGTACATCCGCGTTTTCCTCCGACACTACCAGAGCGCGCAGCCGTGCCCGCTCTGTGGCGGCAGCAAGCTGCGCCCCGAGGCGTTGAGGGTGAAGATCGCGGGCGTGGACATCGCCGAGGTTTCTGCACGCCCGCTGAGCGGCCTCCAGCCCTGGGTCGAGGGGCTAGTGACGCCTTCCGGCGGGCTCCAGCCGATGGAGCGCGAGATCGCCGACATGATCCTCGACGAGCTGACCGCGCGGATCGGATTCCTCAACGATGTTGGCCTCGGCTACCTCACCCTCGATCGCCAGACGAGGACGCTCTCGGGAGGGGAAGCGCAGCGAATCTCGCTCGCGAATGCACTCGGGAGCAGCCTGGTCGACACGGTTTATGTACTCGATGAGCCGACGATCGGACTTCATCCGGCAGACAACGATCGGCTCCTCGAGCTCCTTCGTCGGCTCCGCGACAACGGCAACAGCGTACTGGTCGTCGAACACGACCCCGAGGCCATTCGGGCGGCGGACCACTTGATCGAGCTCGGACCAGGTAGCGGTGAGCACGGAGGCGAGGTCGTCTTCCAGGGGACTCTCGCCGAGATGATCGCACAGGAGACCTTGACGGGGCGATACCTGACCGGCCAGGAGGAAATCGCGATTCCGGAAAGGCGACGAGTCGATGGGGTGCCGCGGATTCGCATCCAGGGGGCTCGTGAACACAACCTCCAGGGCATCGACGTCGAAATCCCACAACGGGCGCTCACGGTGGTGACGGGCGTCTCGGGGTCCGGCAAGTCGACCCTCGTACACGATGTGCTCTACCGCGCTGTCGAGCGCGGGATCAACGGCGTAACGACCGCGAAGCTCCATCTCGGGGAGACCGTGGGCCGCGTGGATCGGGTATCTGGTCTGGAAAGGTTGAAGGATGTCGTACTCGTGGACCAATCACCGATCGGGCGCACTCCGCGATCCAACCCGGTGACTTACGTCAAGGCGTACGATGAGGTTCGAAAGGTGTTCGCGGCGCTGCCGGAGTCGCGGAAGCGAGGGTACACGGCACGCCACTTCTCCTTCAACATCAGCGGTGGGCGGTGCGAGGCGTGCAAGGGGGAGGGGCAGGTCGAAGTGGAAATGGTGTTCATGCCGGACGTCTACGTTCCGTGCGAGGTCTGTGGTGGAACCCGCTTCCAACCCGAGATCCTGGAGGTGCTCTACAGGGGCCGCGGACCAGGAGCGGGAGCCGGAGTGAACGTCGCCGACGTCCTCAACATGACCGTGGATGAAGCGATCCTGTTCTTTCTCCAGGAGGATCGCCTCGGTCAGGCGCTCTGGCACCTACAGCAGGTGGGATTGGGGTATCTGCGGCTCGGCCAGCCAGCGCCCACCCTGTCGGGGGGCGAGGCGCAGCGCATCAAGATCGCCCGGGAGCTCGCCCTCGGGGCGCGACGCTCCGGCCGGAAGCTCTACATTCTCGACGAGCCCACCACGGGGCTGCACTCGGACGACATCCGCAGGCTCCTTCGAGTCCTGGGCGATCTGGTCGATGCCGGACACACGGTGGTTCTCATCGAGCATAACCTCGACGTCATCAAGACGGCGGACTGGATCGTGGACCTCGGGCCCGGTGCAGGGCCCGAGGGCGGTCGGCTCGTCGGGATGGGTCGGCCGGAGGAGATCGCCGACATCCCGGAAAGCCTGACCGGGCAGTACCTGAGCAAAGTTCTGAGAGGGACTGCGGCCGCCGTGAGCGGTTCCGCCTAATCGCCCCAAGCAAGGCCTGCTGAGGGGGCATCATCTCCGTGTTCGCCGCGCCTCCGCGTGAGACCGCCGTTCCTTAGGTGAGCAACGGCGAGAGCCCGGCAATCCACCGGGCTCTCGATCTATTCGAAACGGACCCCCTGATCGCCAGCCTAGGAGTTTCGCTGCTGAGGGCGGTTCGGCTGGTTCGACGGCCGATCGTCGTCGCGCGGGGGTGCCGGAGGCGGTGGAGGTCGCTGTGCCGGCTCGGAAGGCCGCGGTCGGCGTCTCAACGACGGCCGGTCATCCCGGTCCGACTGGGGCGGAGGGCTCGATTCCCTCGGCGGCGGCGCCTCAGGTTCGCGGTCCTGCGACTGCGCCATCGCCGGCCCGGCGGCCATCATGAGCGCAGCGGCAGCCGCGGCCGTCAACATCGTCCTCCTGGTGCTGCGCATCGAAAGTCTCTCGGGTGCTGATGAATGCAACGCTGCGTACCCTCCCATGGGCAACCCCGGTGCCACATCGCGTCTCGCCGGGGAAATCCCAGTCAACACGTCATCTTCTTGTCCGAGCGGGATTTCCACGTCCGCCGCGACCGTCCTCTCAACCGGACGCGGAATCCGTGGCACGGGGGACAGCTTCCCAGCGGGGTGCCGACAGCCCCTCTGACGCGGGCGTTCAACCCCCTGCGGACGGTTCTACAGCAGAACGCCGGAACTGTTTCATCCGTCCCGGAATCAGGTAAGCAGCGGTGCGGAGGCACCGGTCGGTCGAGGGAAGAAAGTCGAAAAAAACCTCCCAGTCGGGGGGCCCCGCCGGAAGGCACAAAAGTCCAGCGACCGGTGTAATCTACGACGTCCTCGACACCCCCGTCCACGGTAGGGCCGTAGCCACCCGTTTCCAGAGCTTTCATGAGCGACGAGATCCCACAGGAAAAGATCGTACCGCGCCTGATCGAAGACGAGATGCGGGACTCGTTCATCGACTACTCGATGAGCGTCATCGTGCAGCGCGCCCTTCCGGACGTTCGCGACGGGCTCAAACCCGTCCACCGGCGGATCCTCTTCTCGATGCACGAAGCGGGGCTCGCCCCGAACCGCCCGTTCAAGAAGAGCGCGACGGTCGTCGGCGATGTGCTGGGCAAGTACCATCCCCACGGGGACTCGGCGGTCTACGATGCCCTCGTCCGGATGGTTCAGGACTTTTCTCTGCGATATCCCTTGATCAGCGGGCAGGGGAACTTCGGGTCGATCGACGGAGATTCCGCCGCGGCGTACCGGTACACCGAGGCGAAGCTCGCACCTCTGTCGACCGAGCTCCTGGCCGACATCGACAAGGAAACGGTCGACTTCGCCCCAAATTTCGACGATCGGCTGATGGAGCCGATCGTTCTCCCCTCCAAGGTCCCGAACCTGTTGATCAACGGGAGCAGCGGGATCGCCGTGGGGATGGCGACCAACATCCCGCCGCATAACCTGCGTGAGGTGGTGGACGCGTGCATTCACCTGATCGACAACCCCGAGTCTGGGATCGAGGACCTTCGTGAGTTCGTTCGCGGTCCCGACTTCCCGACCGGCGGCTTCATCTACGGACGCGACGGCATCACCGAGGCGTACAACACAGGTCGAGGGCGCGTGCTGATGCGCGCACGTGCGGAGATCGAGGAGCGCGATGGCGGGCGTGGCGAGAGCATCATCGTGACGGAGATCCCGTTCATGGTGAACAAGTCGCGGCTCATCGAGCAGGTTGCCGAGCTGGTTCGCGACCGGAAGATCGAGGGGATCGCCGATCTCCGGGACGAGAGCGATCGCGACGGAATGCGCATCGTGATGGACCTGAAGCGCGACGCGATCCCGAACATCGTGCTGAACCAGCTCTACAAGCACACACAGATGCAGTGCACCTTCGGTGTGATCATGCTGGCACTCGTGAACGGCGTGCCGCGCGTGCTCAACTTGAAGGAGATGCTGTACTACTTCGTGGAGCACCGGCACGAGGTGGTCAAGCGCAGGGCGGAGTTCGAGCTCGGCAAGGCGCTCGAGCGGGAGCACATCCTCGAAGGCCTGAAGATCGCCGTCGACAACATCGACGAGGTGATCCAGATCATCCGCGGCTCGGAAACGACCGACGAAGCGGGCGAGAGGCTACGCACCCGCTTCGAGCTGTCGGAACGGCAGTCTGACGCCATTCTCAACATGCGGCTGGCGAAGCTGACCGGCCTGGAGATCGAACAACTGGAGGCGGAGCTCGCCGAAGTTCGCGCGACGATCGCCGATCTGCGCGACATCCTCGGCAGCGAGACTCGCCGCTACACGATCATCAAGGACGAGCTCCTCGAAGTTGCCGATAAGTACGGTGACGACCGTCGTACGGAGATCATCGGCGACTCCGGTAGCCTCTCCCTCGAGGACCTGTTGCCGGACGAGGAGATGGTGATCACCGTCTCCCACAGCGGCTACATCAAGCGGGTCCCCGCCGATACCTACCGCATGCAGGGCCGAGGCGGCCGTGGAATCAGCGGAATGGGAACCAAGGAGGAGGATTGGGTCGAGCACCTCTTCCTCGCGAGCACCCACGACTACGTGATGTTCTTCACCAGGAAGGGTCAGTGCTACTGGCTGAAGGTCCACGAGATTCCGCAGAGTGCGAGGGCGAGCCGCGGCAAGCCGATCGTCAACCTGATCAACATCGGTCCGAACGACGGCATCGCCGCGCTGGTCCCCGTCCGGGAGTTCTCCCCCGACCGATACCTGATGTTCGCGACCCGCCTCGGCGTCGTGAAGAAGACCGTGCTCTCGGCCTACGGGAATCCGCGTGTCACGGGCATCAACGCGATCAACATCGCGCCGGGTGACATCCTGATCGACGTGCAGCTCACCGACGGTGAGAGCGACGTGATCCTCGCGACGCGCGAGGGCATGGCGATTCGTTTCCATGAGGCTGACGCTCGTGAGATGGGCCGGGCGACGACTGGCGTGCGGGGCATCAACCTGTCGGGAAACGACTTCGTCATCGGGATGGTTGTCATCTCCAATGGTGCCACGCTGCTCGTGGTCTCCGAGAAGGGGATGGGGAAGCGAACGATCGTCGACGGGTACCGGAAGCAGCGGCGGGGTGGGAAGGGCGTGATCAACATCCGGACGAGCGCGAAGACCGGCAAAGTGATATCGATCAAGCGAGTTGTACCGGGCGACGAGCTGATGGTGATCACGAGGCGGGGGGTCGTGAACCGGCAGTCGGTGGACGGGATACGAGTGATTGGCCGGAACACGCAGGGCGTGAGGCTGGTGAATCTCGACGGGGGCGATTCGGTGGTGGATGTCGCGTGTGCCGTGAACGAAGACCGAATTGCGGAGGGTGAGCTTCCGGTGGGTATCGACGATGAGAGCGCGGGAGACGCCTCCTTCGAAACCGTCGGTGAAGGCGAGGAGTAACTTTCCTCAGTAAGTTCACCCGTTCCCGTTCCCGATGCGAAGGCTGACGGGAGCGGGAACGGGTACGGGCACGGGATCCGCAACTGAAGACTTCATATCGTAAAAAGTTTCACGATACCGATCGGCCTAGCCCTCTAGCGCGATCCCGGCCGACGGGTGATTTCCTCGTCGATGATCGCGCGAGCCACGGCTTCGTGGACGTCGATGCGAAGGTCGAGGATCTCGCGGGGTGCGGCTTCCGGATAGGTGCGGTTGGTGAGCAGGACGACGAAGAGATCGCGTTCCGGATCGATCCAGATCGAGGTGCCGGTATACCCGGTGTGGCCGAACGAGCGGGTGGAGAAGAAGCGTCCCGCCGAGCTTCGGTCGGCCGGGGTGTCCCATCCGAGGGCTCGTCCGTCCGTCCCCTCCTGCCGGGTCGTGAGAGCGTCGACCACTTCGGGCGATAGGATCTTGGCGTGGCCGTAGCTTCCGCCATTGAGCATCATCTGAGCGAAGATTGCCAGGTCTCGGGCCGTGGAGAAGAGGCCCGCGTGTCCCGTTATGCCGCCGAGCCGAAAGGCATTCCCATCATGCACGACGCCCCTGAGCTCGTAGGGCCGCTCGCTCTCGGCGGCCGTGGGGACGACCCGGTCGTAGAGCACGGCCGGCGGCAGGAACATTGTCGACTCCATGTCGAGTGGTGTGAAGACCCGTCCCGCCAGTAGCTGATCGATCGGCAGCCCCGACACCCGCTCGACGATTTCGGCGAGAAGAATCATCCCGAAGTCGCTGTAGACCATCGTCTCCCCTGGCGTACCGCTCAGAGTTTGCTCGACCACCTGCCTCAGAGCCTCATCTGCCGAGTCCGCGCTTCCGTACAACCACCGGCCTGCGGGGAGTCCCGAGGTATGGGAGAGCAACTGCCGAATGGTCACGGCTCGCTTCTCGTCGCGACCGAACTCGGGGATGTATCGCCGGACGGGCGCATCGAGCTGGAGCTGTCCCGAATCGAGCAGGATGGCGGCCGCCGTCGTGGTCGCTACGACTTTCGTGAGAGAGGCGAGGTCGAAGAGCGTGCTTTCCGGGTCGACTGGGGAGGCCAGGCTGTTGGGAGCCGAGAACCCGCCGAAGCGAACCAGGCCGCCGTGCCTGCCGACGGCCAGAGCGACGGCGGTGGCGACGCTGTCTTCTACGGCAGCTCGGATGGCTTCGTCGGCACGCTCGAGCGCGGTCTCGCTCATCCCCACCGCATCCGGCTCGACGATTCCAAGGGTGGGTACGGGGGAGTGCGCGTCGGGAGACGTCGGCGCGGGGCCCGAAACCAGCGAGTCGAGGGGAGTGATGAACCGGGTCGCGAGGGGTTGGTCAGCGTCACTGCGAAGGTGGGAAGCCAGGGCGGGGGAGGCGGGATCGGGATCGACGGGAATCGACGTGCGGACCCGGAGGTGAAGAGCGCGGCTGGTAGCGGTTGCCAGCCGGTCCCTGGGAAGGACGCCCGCCGTGACGGCCGCCTCGAGCGCCCGGACGGTGCGGAATGGGTCGCCACGAACGACAATGAGATCCGCGCCTGCCGCGACTGCTCGGGCGGCGAGTGCCGCACCCGAATCACCGAGGCTCCGAAGGTCCGCCACGATCGGCTCGTCCCAACCGAGCTCCGACCGGAGCCTGGAGTAGGCAGAAGACGAGATGCGAAGTGGAAGGGTATCGCCCGTCAACGACGGAAGGGCGAGGTCGTCCAGGACGAGGGCGGCCGCGCCATCGGCGGCGTCGAGGAGTGGGAACTCGATCGCGGCGAGCCGTGCCCGGTCCCACCGGGGCAGATCGCTTTCGGGTCCAGGGCGCCAGAATAAGCCGACGGCTGCCATGAGTCCGCCCTCGTGGAAGCCCGTGAGCAGGGCCCCGAGCCGCTGGGGCAGTCGCGCCGGATCGACCTGTGCGTAGGCGTTTCCCCCGATCGTCGGAGGACCCCTGAACGAGGTCAGGCCGATGCCAACAGCCCTCGCCTCGGCTGCGATCTGCCTGCCCGCCGCCTGCAGCTTGTCCTCTTCGGCGGCCAGGAGGCCACGGGTGAGAGTCGGAAGGGGTGTCCGGTCCACGTCAGGCAGGGGCGTGGCCAAGACAAGATCGAGGTCCGCCGCGACCAGGGGAGGGATCGCTCTCGTCGTCCGGAGCCCGGAGGTCATCCGCACGACGGCGGCAGAATCGCCACCTTCGATCCAGACTCCGCCTACCTGGCGGGCGAGGGCCGCCACTGAGTCTGCGGCCAAGGACGTGCGTGGGCCGGCCGCCACGACAACGATCTGCGCCGCACGCGCACGGATGTCCATGGTTTCCAGCCGCGCCTCGATATCCAGGTCGTCGGACGTACGCGTGCAGCCGATGCCGAGCACGAGCGGCAGCACAGCCCCAAGTCGGATCAACATCGAAGGGGAGGGACTCCGGTGCGATATGAGGATCTGGAGGGTCAAATGTGGGGCACTGATGTCACAATCATCTGTCATCCGAGATTGGTTTTGCTTACACTACCCGTCTGAGGCTGGGCGATTCGAGTGGCGCTGATCTTGCCCTTTCGAAATTGGCCTCAATTCGTTTCCCTCACTCCACCAAGCGGAGCTTCGAAGTGTCCACGACTACCGCCGATCCGGTGACGGTGTTCATTGCCGAGGACAACCCGATCCTGCTTCAGGGTCTGGAGCGCGCGCTGACAGCGAACGGATACGCCGTCGACACTGCAGCCGACGGGCCAGCGATGATGGAGTTGCTCGATGCGGCTCCGCTTCCGGACATTCTGTTGCTCGACGTCATGATGCCCGGCATGAGTGGTGTCGAAGTGCTCGACTCCGTTCGCGCTGATCCGCGGACCGCTGGGTTGCCGGTGGTGCTGATCACCGCCGCGGCTGACGAGGTTGTGCCCGGCTCGAGCCTGGAAGGACGGGGTGCGGACGTTCTGATGAAGCCGTTCCGACTCAACGAGTTGCTCTCACGGATCGAGAACCACGTCGGTCGCCACCGTGGCGCGGCGGGGGAAGCATCTCGCAGCTCCGGTGCGGCGGCCGGCACGATTTCGGGGGACAACTGATTGAACCAAGCCCCCGATCTGTTCGGTCAGGGGACCACCCCTCGAAGGGGGCGGAGGAACTCAGTCATCGGAAGGAGCGGGACGGCTGCTTTCACTCGAGCACGACGAATTGCTCGAGATCCGGAAGGTTGAAGCTCAACTCGTCCCCGGTACTCGTGACACCGACGACGGTTTCGATCGGACCGTTCGACTTGATCTGCCTCGGGATCACGACATACTCGGTACCGCGGCGGGTGAGCTGAACCCGACTTCCGTCGATGATCGCCCGCTCGAGGCGGTCCATTTCATCCGGTGACCAGTCCAATCGTCCACCCTTCCTGTTCACGTCGCGGCATCGGGCTCGGACTCGGGCCGAATCCCCTGGGGTCGCACCGAGACATAGTAGTTTTTGATGTACAGGGAGTCGACCCGTGCGAAGCCTGGACCGGGAAGGTCGCCGAACTTTCGAGCTGGGGGTGGGCGAGGGATCGCAACGCCGAGCGAATCGATGATCTCGCTGAGCTCGGCCAGAGCGATCGTCTGGAGGTATCCGTGAAACGAAACGCTGGAGCCGGGCCCGATGCCGCTGAGGAGCTGCGGATCCGGGGCCGGCTCGAAGCGAGCGAGGATCCGGTACCCTTCCGGCGTACGCACCCAGGCGCTATTCGCGGCGACCGGGCTCTCGACGACCCCCTCGAGGCGCACGAGGCGTCCCAGGTCGCGGGTCATCAAGGGTGTGAGGGAGGCGAAGGGGATGGCCTCCAGGGGTAGAACAGGGCCGCGAACGGCGCCAAAGTCGGCGGCAGCGCCGACGCGGGGCCTGTCGTCCGGGGAGGTCGCGTCTCCGAAGAAGAACGCAGATGCCCACAGTAAAACGCCGGCCAGGGCGAAGGCGCCCATGACGGTCCAGACGCGAGCGCCGCGGGGTTGTACGAGTCGGAAATCAGCCATGGCCGAGCGGGCTCATCGAGGCGAGGATGGACGTTCGGAACCGTAGGGGGTGCAAGGAGTATTCCCTGCAGGTTGCCCACCAAGGGCACGCATTCTACTCTTTTAACTCGATCGACGCGCACCTGTTCCGGTGCGACCTTCCCTCCACCGTGGGAGAGCCCTGTGGCGAAGTCCAAAAAGCCGTCCGGAGCCGCCAGCAAAGTCTCCGCCTCCGGGGGCCAAAATCGACTGTACCTGATCCTTGGCGTCGTAGCCCTCCTGGTGATAGGCGGCATCGCCTACTTCTCGGGCGGGGGAGGTCAGGCGGCAACCGAGCCGCTCGCGATGGAGATGGACCCAGCCGAGTTGCAGCGTACCGAGGGTGTCCCGATGGGTGAAGGCGATGCACCCGTCCTCCTCTACGAGTTCGCGGATTATCAGTGCCCAGCGTGCGCCCAGTTCTCAACGTTCCTGCACCCGCTCCTCGAGGAACGGCTGGTCGACCAGGGCATCGTGCGGCTCGTACGATATGACTTTCCTCTGGTGCAGGTCCATCCCCATGCCTTCCTCGCCGCTCGGGCCGCCCGCTGCGCCGGCGACCAGGACGCCTACTGGGAGTTCCATGACGTGCTGTACGGAAGGCAGCCGTCGTGGTCCCCGGCGCGGAATCCAGCGAGCGAGTTCGGGCAGTATGCCGAGGCCGTGGGAATCGACGAGGACGTGTTCGCGACCTGTCTCAACTCGGATCGGTACGCCGAGGAGGTTACCCGTAACTTGCAGTTGGGGGAGTCTCTCGGTGTGCAGGGCACGCCTACGTTGATGCTGAACGGCGAGCGAATCGACGTTCGCGACTACAACGATCTGGAACAGCGGGTCTTCGACGCGGCCGGGATAAGCCCCTCGGAAGAGGCCGACGTCAGCTGAACGATCGAACGGCGTCGGCCGACTCCGTCGCGATGCGAACGGTGCGGCTCGTATTCGCCGATGAGGGTGAATTTCACGCCGAAACCGTGCGCCTCCCGGCCGATCGGATCGATTCGTACGACCGCCTCGTCGACGTGCTGCGCGAGGAACCGAGTGTAACGCGCCAGCTCTACGTCGACATGCGAAGGTTGGTCTCCGCCCGAGTCGTGGAGGACGAGTAGCTCGTTATTGTGATGTCTGGAGTCAACGCAGCGGCGCCCCCGATCGGGCGCCGCTTGTCGTAGTCGTCATTCCCGCGCAGGCGGGAATCCAGTCGCTCGACCGGCGGCCAGCACGTGTTTCAATTTCTTGGGGAGAAACCAGACGGAGCGACCCCTGGGAGCGCGGGCGTCTCGCCCGCAGGCGGTCGGGGTTGTCGCCGTCGGAGCTACCCTGATGACCCCAGGGAGAGGCTCACGCGAAGCCGCGAAGAACGCGAAGCCCTCCGATCCTTCACCCAATGAGGGAGTCACACCGCCTCGATATTCACCGCATTCCCTTTCCCGTGTGCGCTTGGTTTTCGCCCACCGGTGGCTTACATCGATTGTCGGCGCCGGAGGTCATCGAGGCGGCGCCGCGCGCGCTCGAGGGTCCAATCGCGGACGTGTTCCGGAGGCCAGAGTCCCTGCCTCGCGTGACGGGTGAGCGTATCGGCCTGTTGGCGGGCCGTGGCGGCCGTTCCGGCATCGATCCAAGCGGCGTCGACGGCGTGCTGGAGTTCAGATTCGTCCAAGAGTTGGATGGTTCCGTCCGCGCCGATCCAAACGTCCAGGAAGAGGTCCGTGGTGTCCCAGCGGTCGCGATCCATCTTCACCGGGGTGAGGATGTTCGCGTAGAAGCCGGTAAAGGTGCCGTCAGCAAGGTGAAATCGACCGATGTCGTACCAGCGACCCGGATAGGTGAACCAGACGATGGGCGCACCCGGCTCGAGGAGGACCGCTTTTCTCGCCGAGACGGCTTCATCGAGGTCGGCGGATGGGAGAAAGGTAACCGTTACGTCCGGTTGTTCCTCGAGCACGAGCTGGTTGAAAACCTGGGTTCTCGCGGGAAGCCTATGGTAGTGGATCGAGACGGATCGGAGGTTCACAGGCGTTCGTCGAGCGGGAGGCGCCCGGCCCGCCGTTCCTGTGCGTCAACGACGGCCATCGCGGTGAGATTGAGGATATCGGCGGCCGTGCTCCCCCGCTGCAGAACCTGGATAGGACTTGCCATGCCTATCAGGATCGGCCCGATGGCTTCGGCTCCTCCGAACCTGGCGAGGAGCTTGTATGCGATGTTCGCCGCGTCCAGGGCGGGAAAGATGTAGACATTGGCATCGCCGACCAGATCGCTGAACGGATAGATCTCTCCACGCAGCTTGCCGCTGGCAGCCGGTTCCACCTGCATCTCACCATCGATCGAAATTCCAGGGTGGGTTTCCTTCACGATCGAGACGGCTCGGCGCACCTTTTCCGCGTGCGGGTGCCGAACCGACCCGAAGTTGGAGAAAGAGAGCATCGCCACGCGGGGCTCGATGCCCAGCCACCGGACGAATCCGGAGCTGAGGACGGCGATCTCCGCGAGGGTTTCGGCGTCCGGGTCGATGTTGACGGTGGTGTCTGCGAAGAAGATCACCTCCTTCTCGAGCACGAGCATGTAGAGGCCCGCGACGGTGCGAACCCCTGGGGCCGTGCCGATCGTCTGAAGTGCCGGTCGAAGTGTGTCGGGATAATACATGTCTTCGCCGGCGACGACACCATCCACATCTCCGCGCTGGACCATCATACAGCCGAAGTAGAGTGGCTGTCGGATCCGATCGCGGGCCTCGGCCAGGGTGACACCCTTCCGCTGGCGCATCCGATAGATCGCCTGGGCGTACTCCTCGCACTTCTCGGCTTCACGCATGGGGTCGACAAGGTCGATCCCCTCGAGCGAGATACCCAGTTTCCCCGCCTTCGACTGAATGTGCTCGACGTCGCCGAGGAGAACGGGGGCCGCGATCCCTTCGTCGACGATGCGCGTCGCCGCCCGGATGATCCGCTCGTGCTCACCCTCGGGGAAGACGATCCGCTGCGGCCTGCGCTTCGCTTGGTTCAGGATGCCCCGCATGACTTCGCGGCCGCGGCCGAGGCGCGACTCCAGCTCATCCCGATACCGAGCCGTGTCGATGTGGAGCCGCGCGACGTCCGAGTCTATGGCTGCCTGCGCAACCGCCGGGGCAACCCAGAGCATGATCCGGGGATCGAACGGCTTGGGGATGAGGTACTCCCGTCCGAACCGGAAGCGCTCGTCCCCGTAGGCCCGCTCGACCGCTTCCGGCACGTCCATGCGCGCCAGCTCGGCGAGCGCACGGGTAGCGGCGAGCTTCATCTCGTCGTTGATCGCCCTGGCGCGAACGTCGAGCGCCCCCCGGAAGATGAATGGGAAGCCGAGTACATTGTTGATCTGGTTGGGATAGTCGCTCCGGCCGGTCGCGGTGATGGCTTCGGGGCGAACGGAGCGAACATCCTCCGGTGTGATCTCCGGGTCGGGGTTGGCGAGTGCGAAGACGATCGGGGGGTCGGCCATGCCCTCGATCATCGCGGGCACAATGGCCCCGCCGACCGACAGGCCGACCAGCACGTCGGCGCCGCGCAACGCTTCGGCGAGCGTACGTGCGCCCCTGTCACCGGCGAAGCGAGCCTTGTAAGGGTCGAGGTCGGTTCGGTCCCGGTGGATCACCCCGTGGCTGTCAGTCATCGTGATGTTTTCCCGCCGAACGCCGAGAAGAACGTAGTGCTCGGCCGTCGAAATCGCCGACGCTCCCGCACCCGAAAACACCACGCGAACGTCCTCGATCGCTTTTCCGACGATCTCGAGCGCGTTCAGCAGCGCAGCACCCGAAATGACAGCCGTACCGTGCTGATCGTCATGGAACACGGGAATGTCGAGCCTACGCTTCAGCTCCTCCTCGATATAGAAGCATTCTGGCGACTTGATGTCCTCCAGGTTGATTCCGCCGACTGTCGGCTCGAGAAGCTCACAGAAGCGTATGATGTCTTCCGGATCCTCGGAGTCGACTTCGAGGTCGAAAACGTCGATATCTGCGAATCGCTTGAAGAGGACCGCTTTGCCCTCCATGACGGGCTTCGAGGCCAACGAGCCGAGGTTGCCGAGACCGAGTACAGCGGTTCCGTTCGACACCACTGCCACCAAATTTCCGCGCGCGGTGTATAGAAACGCCCGTTCCGCGTCCTCCGCGATCTCCAGACACGGCTCAGCCACCCCGGGTGAATAGGCGAGTGATAGATCCCGCTGGGTGAGAGCGGGTTTCGTCGGGACGACCGCAATCTTGCCGGGCCTTCCGCCGCTGTGGTACTCGAGTGATTCCTGTCGATATCGGGCCATCGTATCGTCTCGGGTGACGGACGTTTCAGTCGGGGACAACGTGGAGCGGAAGCGTAAACGGGGGGAGGGCAACGGTCAACCGCGATCAGTCCGCTGAAGCGAGCGCTTCTTCTTTTCGTAGGACGATCGGTGCGGACATTGCACGAGCAGCGACCTCAGCGACCACATCCGTATCGTGAATTGCGGTCATTGAATCCACCACAGAAGTCCGTTTATCGGCAAAGCCGCGCGAGCGCAGGATCCGTTGGAGTCGGATCACTGGTGCTGCTGGCGGCCGTGCACGCATCCCCCGCGCCAGCATGGGGGCAGCCGGGAGGTGTCGTGTGTCCGGAAGGCAGCGTCGCGGATATTGTCATCGATACCAACTCGGTGTTCGACCTCGAGGGCGGGACGCGTGATGGGCGGTTCGGCTGGGCCTACCGCCTTGCGAACACGCTGCATGCGCGTACGGACGCGGAGGTCGTTCGCCGCGAGCTGCTCTTCGACGTTGGTGACTGCTACGACGTGGAGCTCCTTCGCGATTCCGAGCGTCTGCTTCGTGGGTTCACTTTCCTTGCGAACGCCGAAGTATACGGGATCCGGATGCCGAACGGTCAGGTCCAGGTGATCGTGGATACGCAGGACGAGTGGTCGACACGGATTAGGCCGCGGCTGGGATCGGGAGGCACGTTGGGTCTGCGTGGGATCCGGGTGGTGGAGGAGAACGTGCTGGGGACGGGCCAGCAAATCGGCTTGTTCTACGAGCAGGAGGAGGACGACGGGGAGACCATCTATGGGGCGGAGTACAGCACACCGCAGATGTTCGGGACGCGGTGGAATCTGGACCTGGAGGTTGCGCGAACCGAAGTCGGCCAGAGCTACCTGGCGTCGGTGACCTACCCGTTCGTCGGTGAACAAGGGTTGCGCGCGTCGAGGCAGTCCGTTGAGCGGAGGGACCGGTACTTCGAGGTGCTGATCCCCGATGGAGACGAGCTGGCAAGGGTATGGGTGCCGGTCAGGCGCGAGCAGTTCGAGATCGCGGCGGCGATCCGGCGGAGCGGTGGGAGATATCGGCACACCGTGCTCGGTGCTGCCGTGGCCGGTGAGCGAATCGAATTTCCTGGCCTGGCTCGATTTGCCGATCCGGACCGCGAAGTCCCGGGGGTGTTGAGCGGGTTCGACACTCGTTGGGATCCGGCGCACAGCGTTCGGGTCATGGCGATGGCTGGGCAGAGGAACGTCTGGTTTGTGCGCCGGCGGGGGGTCGAGACGGTCAACGGGATCGAAGACATCCAGCTGGGGGTCGAGGCGGACGCCTCGTTTGGGCCCACCATTCCAGGCTTTTCCTCCACGAACGACATCGCAGCGGGAATCGGCCTCTTCGCTGCCGCGGAACCCCGCGTCGGGAGCCTCGTGGGGATGCATTTCACCGCCCAGGCCAAGCGTAGCTACGAGACGGTTCCGGACCTTCCGGAGTGGAACGACGTTCTCGCGGAAATCGATGCCTGGGCGCACCTGCGGCCGGGTCTCAACTCGCGGCACTCGCTCGTCGCGAAGGTTTCCGCCGTCGGCGGATGGCATCCCCGCGTACCGTTTCAGCTTACCCTTGGCGAGAATACCGGGTTGCGTGGATTCCCGGACCACGTAGATGCGGGGAGCCGGCGCATCGTTGGTTCGCTGGAGCATCGGATGCTCCTCTCCGGCCCATTCTCTGACCTGGTCGATCTCGGAACCGTCGTTTTCGCCGATGCGGGGAAGGTCTGGGATGGCGAGTTCGCGAGTGCGGATGAGTCGCCCATCCGGGGAAGTGTCGGCCTCGGACTGAGAGCCGCATTCCCGCCTGGATCCCGTCAGACCCTACAGGTGGGCGTCGGCTTTCCTCTCGATCGTCCCCCGGGCGTCGGCACGGTTCGCGTCTCTGTCCGGCTGGGGGTCGCCCTCGGGATGAACCGTGGAGGCCTGGACTCTCAACTCCTCCGGAGCGCCTGGTACACTCTCGAGAGCTCCGACTTCGTCTTCCCTTCTGCCACGCCGTGACAGATCGGCCGACCCTTTACCGGGCAGACTGGCTGCTTCCGGTGTCCGCCCCCGCGATCGCTCGCGGCGAGCTCCTGGTCGATCGGAACGGCCGGATCGCAGCCGTTGCCCCTGCCGGAGCCCTCGACCTCCCGGCAGAGACCGACGTCCGCGACCTCGGCTCGGCGATTCTTCTTCCGGGCCTGGTCAACGTTCACACCCACCCCGAGCTCGCAACCTTCCGCGGCGCCCTCGAGGATCTCCCCTTCCGCGACTGGATCCTGCGTCTCGTGGGTATCAGGCGGGCGGTCCTCCGACCCGAGGACGACGAACTCTCTGCTCGGTGGACAATGGTCGAGGCCCTGCGTGCTGGGATCACGACCTTTGGTGCCACCGAATCCTCCGGCGCCGCCGCTGGGGCACTGGCCGAGGCGGGAATGCGAGGGGTGGTCTATCAGGAAGTCTTCGGCCCCGACCCGCTTGGCGCGACGGCCGCCATGAAGGAGCTCGAGAGAGCGGTGGACCGGCTCGCTGAACATTCGACCGACCGAGTCCGGATCGGCGTCTCGCCGCACGCCCCGTACACGGTCTCGGATGACCTCTATCGCGCGGTCGCCGCCTTCGCACGACGGGCCGGCCTTCCCATTGCCCTCCACATCGCGGAGTCCGAAGCGGAACGGCGACTCGTCGTCGACGGTTCGGGCGACTTCGCGCCCGGCTTGCATGCTCGCGGCATCGCCACCCCGCCGCGCGGTCGATCGCCGATCGAAATGCTCTCTCGACTCGGCGTGCTCGACGAGCGCCCCCTCCTCATTCACTGTGTCGACGTGGACGAGCGGGATATCGAAACGATCGCGGCGGCCGAATGCCCCGTCGCCCACTGTCCGATCGCCAACGCTCGGCTCGGTCACGGGATCGCTCCACTCGTCCAGATGAGAGAGGCAGGCGTGCAGGTAGGGCTCGGGACGGATTCAGTAGGCAGTAACAACCGTCTCGATCTGCTTGAGGAAGCGAGGATTGCGTCCCTGCTGCAACGGGCCAAGAACCGGGTCCCTGACCACCTTCCCGGTGGTGAGCTGCTGCGGCTTTGTACGATCGACGGGGCACGGGCACTGGGGATGGACGACCGGATCGGGAGTCTGGAGCCGGGCAAGGAGGCGGATTTCTGTGTCGTTGCGATCGAGAGGCCGCACACGGTACCGTCACCGGATCCGCTGGCCACGCTGTTTCACGCGGCGCGAGGAGCCGATGTGGTGCTGACTGTGGTGGGTGGGCGGGTGCTGTACGATCATGGCGAGCATGTATCGCTCGATGTCGAGGGGCTGCGGAAGGGGATCGAAGAGGCAGGTGAACGGATTCGGAGCTCCGGGCGTTGAAGTTACGGAGAGAGCACCAGCCGGAGGAAATGGATCGGCTGGAGGCGGACACCGGAGAGCTGACGCGGAGCCTGGTCGATCTGAAGGTGGTGAACCGGTGGCTGGGAGGAAGGCGCACGGCGGTATCGCTGATTCTCGGGCTGGCAAAAGGGATTCCCGGCGACATCGTGCGGGTTCTGGACGTCGGGACCGGGGGCGCGGACATTCCAGTGGCGTTGGTACGCGGTGCTCGCGCGCGAGGCATAGCGCTGCAGGTGACGGCGACGGATCTCCATCCCAAGACCCTTGCGTACGCTGCTCGACTCGCGGCGGGCGAGACCGAAATCGAAGTGGAGGAAGCGGATGCCAGGGACCTTCCGTACGCGGACGATGCGTTCGACCTCGTGAGTGCGAACACGGTGTTGCACCACTTCTCCCGGGAGGATGCCGCACTCGTTCTCAGGGAGATGGCGCGGGTCGGTCGATACGGCATGGTGGTGACCGATCTGTCGAGGTCGCGGCTGGCCCTTGCCGGCGCCCGGCTGCTGGCGGCTACGGTCTGGAGAAGACATCCGATCACCCGGCACGACGGTCCTACTTCGGTGCGAGCCGCCTTCACGCCCGCTGAGTTGCAGTCGCTGGCGGCGGAGTGCCTGACCGGGCGGTGGATGGTTCGGCGGCATGTGTTCTTCCGGCTATCGCTCACCCTGGAACGGGCTCGTTCACAATGATCCTCGAGCGGCCGACCGGGGCCAGCGGATGGGTCGATCTGGAATCGGGCCAACGGCTGGTAACCACCGATCCCCTTTGGATTGTGGCGGCCAGTGGGTGAGCCCGATTGGGACGCCATCGTCGTCGGGGCCGGCCCTGCTGGTTCTACGACAGCCCGCCTTCTCGGCGGTCGTGGCCATCGCGTGTTGCTCCTGGATCGCGCAGCCTTTCCGCGGCCGAAGCCGTGCGGCGATTCGATCAACCCTGGGGCGGTCAATGAGTTGAGAGAGCTGGGCCTACTGGATCTGATCCGGGGGCTTCCTCATGCGCCGATCGCCGGCTGGCGGGTTCGTTCCGAACGAGGCCACGCCTTCGAAGCTGAGTTCCCTTGTGGAACCAGCGGGATCGGCATCGACCGCAGTGACTTCGATGCAGCTCTCGTTTCGGAGGCCGTGCGCGCTGGTAGCACGTTGCGCTGCGGCGTCCGGGTCGTCGACCTTCTCACAACGGACGGAGACGTCGCGGGCGTCCGAGGGGCCGACGGGGAGGAGATCCCTGCCCGTGTGGTTGTCGGTGCCGACGGTTTGAGATCGGTGGTCGTCCGTAAGCTCGGGTTGATCCGTCGCGCTCCGCGCCTGCGCAAGATGGCGCTCACTGCCAAGGTTCGCGGGCGCGAGGGCGGTGGGTGCCTCGGTGAGCTCCACCTGACACCCTGGGGATGTGTCGGCATCGCTGATGTCGGTCGAGATACGGCGAACGTGGTAGCCGTGATGAGCGCTGGGGCGAAAATGCTCGGCCGGGGGGCGGAGACCCGGTTCGACCTGGCCGTGTCATCGATCCCGTCGCTGACAGGGGCCATTCGTGTGAGCCGCGTTCTTGCCACCGGCCCGTTCGACTGGCCGACCCGCGGTACGACCGCGCCCGGCGCACTCCTCGTCGGAGACGCCGCCGGGTACTACGATCCGTTCACCGGTCAGGGTATCTACAGAGCATTGCGTGGGGCTCGACTGGCCGCCAAGGCGGTTGACGAGGCGCTCCGAGGTGATGCCGACGCCTCGTTTCGGCGATACGAGGCTGCTTATCGCCGTTCGTTTGCCGGTTCCCGACGACTCCAGCATCTGATCGAAGGGGTCACGAGTCGGCCCTGGCTGTTCGGAAGCGCCGCGACGGCTTTTCAACGTTGGCCGATCCTTCCGAATCGGCTGCTCGAGGTGACGGGCGATCTCGCTCCGGCCAGCCACCTCCTGTCGTCCTCCACCTGCAGACATTGACGACGTGGGACATCAGCGAGGCGTGTACGACATCACCCGACCGTTGGGTCCGGCGACCCCGCCGTGGCCGGGCGATCCACCCCCTCATTTCGAATGGGCGGCGCGAAGGAGCGAGGGCTCTCCGGTCAACGTTTCTGTGATGCGGATCAGCGCCCATTCGGGCACCCACGCCGATGCCCCTTACCACGTTGCGGACAGCGGAGCACGAATCGGCGAGCTCCCGCTGGAACCCTTTCTCGGTCCCGCTCTCGTCGTCGAAGTCACGGGAAGCTCGATCGACGCTCGGTCGGCGCGATCAGCGCTGGACTCCTCCCCACGGCCAATGAGGCTGCTCTTTCGAACCGGCGCTTGGACGTCGCCGGAAGCGTTCCCGATCGACTTCGCGGCGCTGGAGCCAGAAGCGGCGGATCTCCTGGTCGAGGCGGGCGTGCGACTGGTAGGTACGGACGCACCGTCGATCGATCGGTTCGACTCGACAGAGCTTCCGGCCCACCACAGGCTTGCCGCCGCTGGAATCGTCATCCTCGAGAACCTGCTCCTCGAAGCCATCGAAGCCGACATCTACGAGCTGATCGCCCTGCCCCTCCGGCTCATTGAATCCGACGGCTCCCCGATCCGGGCCGTGCTGCGCCGCCCCTGAGAATGGATGGCCTACAGGTACGAGGACGACAACCCTTGGTCGACCTCATTGACGTGGCCGTATTTCGGGCACCAAGTACGTTAGAGAGTCGGCGAGCGCCGCGCCTCGCGCCACGCCCGGAGGCTGAGCGTCGCGAGGGTGATCACCGTCAGCGGGAGGACGAACAACCCCATCACTGCACTGAAGATCGGCAACGCGTCGTGCCGAGCCGAATCGAGTATCAGATAAGCCGTGTAGGCAACGTAGTACCCTATGAAGAGCAACCCCTCCCACCGCTCGATCCGGTGGCCGGTGAAGAAGATCGGGAGGCAGGCGACCGCAACCGCGATCATCACCGGTAGGTCGAAGCTGAGGGCGGCGGGTGCGACGGGCACGCCCGATGACCCCGCCACACCGGCGACACCGAGGACCAGCAGGATGTTGAAAATATTGCTGCCGACAACATTGCCGACTGCGATATCCCGTTCGCCCCTGAACGCCGCGACCACCGACGTGGCCAGCTCCGGCAGCGACGTACCGATCGCGACGACCGTGAGGCCGATCACGAGCTCGCTGACCCCGAGGAACTGGGCGACGGAGATCGCGCTGCCGACGAGCCAGCGTGATCCGAAGACGAGCAGTGCGAGCCCGCCCCCGATGAGGAGGAGGTTGAGGAGCCAGGACGAAACGCTGCCGTCGGTGGCCCCGGCCAGCTCCTCTGGTGTCGCCGCCGCGATGCCTTCCCGTCGACTCTGGACGATCAGAAACGTCGTGTAGGCGGCAGCGCCGGCAAGGAGGAGGAGGGCGTCAGGGCGGTTCAAGGCGCCATCGAGGGTCAGGCCCAGCAGAAGAAAGGAGATGACGACCATCACGGGTACATCGAGGCGGACGAGTTGGTCGGCCACGACGAGGGGGGCGACCGTGGCGGAGAGTCCGAGTATGAGGAGGATGTTGCAGATATTGCTACCGATAACGTTGCCGAGGGCAAGGTCGGCAGCACCGGCCAAGGTGGATTGGAGGCTGACCGCGACCTCGGGCGAGCTGGTACCGAAGGCGACCACGGTGAGCCCGACGACGAGGGGAGAGATACCGACGAGGGTAGCAAGCCGGGAGGCGCCGCGGACAAAGATCTCGGCTCCGATGATGAGCAAAACGAACCCGCCGCTGAGGGTTGCCAGGATCGAAGGGCTCATCCGTGGCGGCGGGCCATGTCGGGGGAGTCTATGAGCGAGGCCGTCATCACTCCTTCGGCGCGAAGTCGAGGGCCGCGGAGTTGATGCAGTAACGGAGGCCGGTGGGCTGCGGGCCGTCCTCGAAGACGTGTCCGAGATGAGCGTCGCATCGGCGGCAGAGGACTTCTGTCCGCTTCATCCCAAGCGTCTCGTCCGGTTCGGTTTCGATCACATCGGCGGTCTTCGGCTGGTAGAAACTGGGCCAGCCGCTGCCGGACTCATACTTGGCGTCCGATTCGAAAAGCTGCTCGCCGCAACAGGCGCAGCGATAGATGCCCTCCGACTTGTGCTCGTTGTACTCACCGGTGAATGGCCTCTCGGTACCCTTCTGCCGGGTGACGCGGTACTGCTCGGGGCTCAGGTCCCGCTGCCATTCTTCGTCGGTCTTTTTGAGCTTCTCGGTCATTGTTACCTCCTTGGATCTGGTCTCACGCGGAGACACGAAGGGGGAATCCTCACTTCGCGGTTTCGCGTAACTCTGGAGTGAGGTCGTTTGGTTGTTGAACTGGGCAAAGCGTGGCCCTCGGGCCGCTCCGTCCGTTACCCCGTCCTGGATTCCCGCGTTCGCGAGAATGACGGCTGATCGAGGCAGCGTCAGAGGCGCCGGAGTCGCACTCGCCGAACCGAGTGACCCACTCCCTTTTCGAGGACCAAGCTTGCGCGCTCGCGGGTCGGCTCAATGTTCTCGCGGAGATTCCGCTCGTTGATCTCCGTCCAGATCCGCAGGGCGAGGTCACGCGCCCCCTCCTCGGAGATTTCGGCGAAACGGTGGAAGTACGAGGCCGGGTCCTGGAAGACCGTATCCCGCAGCTTGAGGAACCGCTCGATGTACCATTGGCGAAGGTTCGGCAGCGTGGCGTCGACGTAGATGGAGAAGTCGAAGAAGTCCGAAACGAAGACCGGAGCCCCCGCACCGATCTGTAGGACGTTGAGGCCCTCGATGATGACGATATCGGGGCTGACGACCGTCTGGTCGAGACCGGGCACGATGTCGTACCGCAGATGGGAGTAGACCGGGGCGGAAAGCGGAGAGGTTCCCGACTTCAGTTCCGATACGAATCCGATGAGCCTCCGAATATCGTAGCTCTCGGGGAAGCCTTTCCGCTGCATGAGCCCCAGCTGACCGAGGACCTCGTTCGAGAAGAGAAACCCATCGGTCGTGACGAGGTCGACGCGGGGATGGCTAGGCCAGCGGGTGAGAACCGCTTGCAGGATGCGGGCGGTCGTGCTTTTGCCGGCCGCTACGCTGCCCGCGATGCCGATGACGTACGGGGTCTTGGCGGGCAGCCCACCCAGAAAGGTCTCGGTTACGCGATGGAGGCCCTGCGCGGCCTCGACGTGGAGGCTCAGGAGTCGTGCGAGCGGAACGTAGATGTCGGCGACTTCCTCGAGCGAGACCTCTTCGTTGACCCCCCGGAGCTCACGAAGGTCGGCCTCGGTCAGCGGGACCGGGAGATCCGTGCCGAGTCCTGCCCATTCCTCGCGACTGAACGAGGCGTATGGGGAGATTCCTGTAGCTTCGACAATGGTAGTGGCCATCTTCGTTTCGATCGATCGTGCTGTCGAGGGCCTCGGCCCGGGGATGTCGACAGTGCGTTGCAAAGTACGCGCGCGCTCTCAACCCGCTAGACCGCTTCGGGATGGAGGAGGGCGGTCCGCACGTGGTCTTCCCAGCGGCCGTTGATGCGGAGGTAGTCTCGGGAGTACCCCTCGACGACGAAACCGAGTCGACGGAGCACGTTGCCGCTCCGTCGATTGTGGGGGAGGTAGTTGGCTTCGATCCGGTGCATTTGCAGCGTCCTGAAGGCAAAGTCGATAGTGGCCTTCAACGCTTCGGACATCAGGCCTTTCCCCTGGAAGTCTACATCCAGGCTGTAGCCCAGGGTGCAGTAGTGGCCGACCCCTCGAACGAAGTTCGAAAAGCCGATGTTCCCGATCACGCGATTCGGTTCCGATCCTGCGTAGATGAACAGGCGCAGCGAGCGATCGAGCGCATAGTCGTCCTCATTCTGTTTGACCTGTCGTCGCCAGAAGCTCTCGAGGTAGAAATAGGGCGGTCGCTCGGGGTCAAACGGCCGCAAGTGCTCCCTGTTCTCGGTGTAGTAGCGGACGATGGCCTCCACGTCCTCCTCGATAGCGAGGCGGACGATGGTACGCTCCGTTTCCAGGTGAACGCTTGGCGTTGGAGGGTAGACGAATCCGTCCGATTCACTCATGAGCGAGGGCGACCGCCGGATCGATGTGAGCCGCGGCGCTTCGTCGCGGCTCGGATTCCGAACCGGGCGCCGCGGAGCAGGGTCAGGTCGCCCGCGCGGAGAAGCCGAGATCGGCGGTGTATCCGTTTCATTTCCCGGCCGCCTCGAGAGTCACTATTCGCAACCCCTCCTGCAATGATTCGTCATACAGTGCATCGAGTGGGTCGTTGTATCCCCGGCAACCGCCCACCACCTGCTTGGTCCAATGGAGATAGTCGAGCCTGCGCTCCAGGCTCCAGTCGATCGGTGGGCCGAAGGTGATCGCGCGAACGTTTGCGATCTTGTCCGCGATGCGAACGAGGCCAGCGCGTTCGCTGAGGTGGGGCGCGGCTTCGATCTGCCGCCGCTTACGCTCGGACCGACTGAGCCCGTTCTCGTCGGAAACCTCCCGGACCACCTGCGCAACAGGGGAACCGAACTCGTGGACGAGCTCAGCGAAGGTCACATCGGTATCCTCGAGCGTGTCGTGCAGAACCGCGGCTTGGAGGGTGATCGGGTCCTCCACTCTGGCAACGCGGTTCAGCAGCGCGGCCACCTCGATCGCGTGGTTGATGAACGGCGGCGCCCCCGCACCCTTTCGACGCTGGTCTCGGTGCTTGTCCGCCGCGAACGCGAGGGCGCGAAGCAGTGCACCAACGGCCGAGTCGGCACCCGGCGGGTTCCCTCCTTCACTCTGCAATGCCGCCCTGATCAATCGGATTCCGGGGCTCGGTCTGGTACGGTCTGACCTGGCCTTCGCCAGTCGGCCGGTCGCCGGCATCATTATCCTTCAACCTTTCGAAGTGCGCCTTTCGGAGCTTTGCCAACTTGGGTGTGATCACGACCTGGCAGTATCCCTGTCCGGGGTTTCGTCGGTAGTAGTCTCGATGGTACTCCTCGGCGGGGAAGAATGTCGGGGCCGGCGACACCTCGGTGACGATCGGATCGTTCCATACCTTCGATGCCTCCAGCACCTCGATCGCTTCCTCAGCCGCGTGCTTCTGCTCTTCATCGTGATAGAAGACGACCGATCGATACTGGGTTCCTACGTCGGCCCCTTGCCGATTGAGCGTGGTGGGGTCGTGCACCGTGAAGAAGACATCCAGGAGATCTCGATAGGTGATCGCATCGGGGTCGAAGCTCACCTGAACGACTTCGGCGTGGCCAGTGCTACCGGAGCAGACCTGCTTGTACGTCGGATTCGGCACGGACCCCCCGGCGTATCCGGGCTCGACCTTCTCGACACCCCGCAGCTCGTCGAATGCCGCTTCGGTGCACCAGAAGCACCCTCCGCCTAGCATCGCCACCTCGTGCTTCCCCTTGCTCATGACTACCTCGATTTCATGCTGGTCGACCCCTCCTGGAGGGGACAGGCTAAGACGCGAAAGGTGACGGCAGTTGTTTCGTATTTTCGCGTCGTAGTACACCGTGTCTGAAACTACGACGGCGTATCCGAGGTTCTCCCCCCAGGGGTCATTCCCGCGGAAGCGGGAATCCAGCAGACTGGATCCCGCCTTCGCGGGGATGACGACGTCGACTCGGATTACGTCGCGGTAATTGTGACGAGAGTACTTCGCGACTTCACGTAGGATCAAACACGTTGGGATCGCATTGACCTCGCTCATGCCCCCGAACTCGGTTGCACGTGGGGGTGACGAAGATGGAACTCCGTTGCCTCCTGGTATGCTCTTGTGAGGGCCAGCAGGGAATCCTCGCCGAGGAGCCTGCCGAGGAACGTGATCGATACGGGCGTTCCATCCGACCGGAACCCGTTCGGAAGGATGACTGCGGGATGGCCCGTCAGGTTCGTGGCGGTGAGCTGGCCAGGAGTGTTGGTCGGCGTCACGATCACGTCCACCTGCTCGAAGAGTCGCTGCCAGGACTGGACCGCCAGGGTACGTATCCGGTTCGCATTGATGTATTCGACCGCCGGGATCGTGCGCGCCACGCGAAAGACGTTTGGCCAGGCGTTTCGTTCCTGGCGAACCATCGTGGCGGTACCGCCTTCGCGGCTGAGCTGGTCGAAGGCCGCGGCCGCTTCCGCGTTGAGTATGATTGTCAGCTCGTCGTACGGGAACGGCGGAAGCTCGATCGGAATCAGATCGACGCCGAGGGAGGAGAGGATCTCCAGGGCTGCGAGATCGAACGAGCGGGTGGGACTATCCGTGACGCGCCGCTCGAAGACGTTTCGGACGTACCCGACCCTCAGCCGGTCCAGGGGGATGTCCGAACCCCAGGCGAACGTATCCCCGACCGTCGACGTGTCGGACCCGTCGGGACCGGCGATCACCTCGAGGACGATGGCACAATCCTCGACGCTTCGACACATGGGCCCGAGCTTGTCCATCGACCAGGAGAGTGCCATCGCCCCCGTTCGCGGCACCCTTCCGAATGTCGGCCTCAGGCCGGTGACGCCGGTGCGACTCGAGGGAGACGAGATCGATCCGAGCGTCTCGCTACCGATGCTGAAGCCGACCATTCCGGCCGCCGTCGCCGCTCCTGGTCCAGCCGAAGAGCCGCTCGACCCCTGTTCCGGATTCCAAGGATTCCGAGTCTGGCCACCGAACCAGACGTCTCCCCAGGCGAGCTCGCCAAGAGCCAGCTTCGCGATCAACACAGCGCCAGCGGCGTCGAGTCGCTGCACGACCGTCGCGTCAGCCTCGATCATCTGGTCCCGGTACGGTGGTGTTCCCCAGGTCGTCGGGTAGCCACGGACCGCCAACAGATCCTTGGCCCCCCACGGAATCCCGTGCAGGAGACCACGATACCGGCCGTTGGCGATCTCGCGATCCGCGGCTCGTGCCTGCTCGATCGCCCGGACCTCCGTCAGCGTGACTACTGCCATGAGGATTGGATCGAGCTGCTCGATCCTCGAGAGATAGAGCTGCGTCAACTCTTCCGAGCTGATCTGCCGGGTGCGGATCAGCTCCGAGAGCGCAGTGACCGGGAGGAGCGCGACCTCCTCGGGCGTCCCGGGCCGAGATATGTTACGGGCCGGGATGGAGCGCGGCACTGCGACCCCCGGCAGTTGCCCTGCCCCGGCCAACGGGCTGAAGATCAACGCCGGCGCCACCGAGTTCGGCAGAGGGAGGTTACGGATGGCGCGGTAGCTGGCGGCCTGTCCAACCAGGTCCTGCACCATCAGTTCCCGCTCTTCCTCGGTGAAGGAGAGGCCCGCGAGCTCCTCGGCACACCGAATCGTCTCGACGTCTATTTCGCGGTCCTCCTGGACGCGTGCCCATAGGACGCCGGGTAGCAGGGTGCTACCCAGACCCAAGCCAGCGAAGTAGCCGAGAAACATACGTCGGTCCGCGGCAACCGACCGGTGCGGGACCTTCATGCGAGCGCTGGACGTAGAGGTGAACGCAACTCCGGATAAATTGGGCCGGGGCAGGCAGTCCGCAAGCACATGGCGAGGCCCAGGGAGCGCCGGCGGAAGCACCTCGGCGTTCTGAGCGGACGTTCGCGGGTCGGGGCAAACGTCGAGCCAGTCGCCCAGCCGAACCACAGACGCGCTGGCGGCAAGATCGCGATCTCAGAACACCCAGGCGAGGATTGCGATCGTGGCAGTGACAACCACCGTTGCACTCTGCAGGACGAAGCGAGCTGCAGCGGCATGTGATTCGAGGCGTTCGGCCGCCGTTTCCTCTTCCTGGGCGCGGATGAGCTGCTGCTGCTGACAGAACAGCGCTTCCCGAGCTTCCGTTTCGGTGAAGAGACCCATTCCCTCGGAAGCCGCCCGGGCGATGAGCTCTTCGCAATTCGCAGGGATTGCCACCGGGCGGGGCTCATAGGAGGGAAACTCGACGTCCTCGAGGCTCGCGAGGCGGTACTGGCTGCAGCCGGAGAACACGATGACGAAGAACAAAACGGAAATGAATAGACGCGGCATCGGCCCTCGGTTCGGTTGAGGTAGTTGGGGTCGCGGACAAGCTGCCACTCGCGGCATTGGCCAACAAGAGGCCGCGCGATCTGCTCTCTACTCGTCGGCGGAGCGGCGTGTTTCACGGCACGCTCGTCGCGCGGTCGAGACCGGCGACCGCGACCACTGGTCGGCGGTCGCGGATCGAGTAGCTTTGCTGCGGACCGATCGGGAGCACGAGGAGTTTGATCCCTGGGAGCGCGGGCGTCTCGCCCTCGTGCTACGCGGCGTCGAGGCGGGCCAGAGGCCCGCGCTCCCAGGAAGTTGACTCCATCGCCATTTGGATTCCCGCACGTTGACCCGGCCTCTTCCCCTGGTATGCAGGCCGGATCACGGGCAGCGGTGATGACTCATTCGGAGGGTTGGCAAGTGCCATTCGCATGCTGACGGAGCTGCTGAAACCCGAGATCGAGGAGCTGATCCGGCGGAAGGACTGGGCGGCTCTCCGCGAGGGTCTCGCGCTCTGGCCATCCCCGGAGCTCTCCGAGCTGCTGCTGTCCCTGCCGAAGGCGGACCGGGTCCTCTTCTATCGCTCGCTCGCTCGCTCACGCGCTGCCGACGTCTTCTCCCTCCTCGAGGGTCCCGACCAGGACAGGTTGCTCCGCGACCTGACGGACGAGGAGACCCGACACCTGCTCGCCAACCTCCACCCCGACGACCGGACACACCTCCTCGAGGAACTTCCGGGTCAGGTCACACAGCGCCTGCTGAACCTGCTCGGGCCGGACGATCTCCGCGAAGCGCGCTGGCTCCTCGGCTACCCCGACGACAGTGTCGGCCGCCTGATGACCCCGGATTACGTCGCCGTACGGGAAGATTGGACCGTCGACCAGGCGCTCCGGCACATCCGCCGAACGGGGAAGCGGAGCGAGACCGTCAATCGAATCTATGTCGTCGATCCCGACTGGCATCTCGTCGACGATATCGAGCTCCGCCGATTCATCCTGGCAGAGCCGAACGTGACGGTTTCGGACCTGATGGACAATTCGTTCGCGAGCGTCTCGGCGTTCGAGGAGCGGGAGGAGGCCGTCAGGGTGATTCGGCGGTACGATCAGGTCGCGCTTCCCGTGTTGGACTCGGCGGGGATCCTGGTAGGTATCGTGACCGTGGATGATCTGCTCGACGTCGCGGAGGAAGAGGCCACCGAAGACTTCCACAAGGTCGGATCCGTCGGGCCGATTCACACCGGCTTGCTCGAGACGCCGCTCAGCGTGCTCTACCGCCGGCGGATCGGGTGGCTGCTCGTCCTCATCGTGGTGAACATCTTCTCCGGCGCGACGATCGACTACTACTCGGAGACGATCACGACAGTGGCCACGCTGATCGTGTTTCTGCCGCTGCTCATCGGCAGCGCGGGGAATGCCGGCGCCCAATCCGCGACGTTGATGGTGCGCGCACTCGCTACCGGAGACGTCACGCCGTCCGATTGGCTCTACTTGCTGACTCGCGAGCTCGGTCTCGGATTGGCACTCGGAGTAACCATGGCGCTCGCGATCTCGGGGCCCGGCATCTTCTACGGCGGCCGCCAGGTGGCCGTCGTTGTCGCACTCACGATGTTGGCCGTGGTTGCGCTCGGGAGCGTGATCGGGATGTCGTTGCCGTTCCTCCTCGATCGCCTGCGGCTTGATCCTGCGACGGCCAGCGCTCCGCTGGTCACCTCCATCGCCGATATCACCGGCGTGCTTGTCTATCTGCCCTTCGCGACCTGGTACCTGGGCGTCGGTGGGTAATGCTGGCGATGGACCCGCTGGGATCCGAAGGGGAGGGCCGGAGTAGAAAACGGGCTGTCCGGTTCTTCACGTCCGGGACTTGCGTCGTTCGGTCCATTGTCGAACGAGGCCTCGACGGGATTTCTGTTCGGTTTGGAAAAGGCGACGCTCCGAGCAAGAGCTCCGCATGGTTCAATCAGGAGAGATAGATGCTTGCAACGATAGGCATGCGCCAGCCGCGGCTGGTCTGGATGATCGGCCTGGTGGCCGTGGCGCTCGCCGGTGCCCGCGAAGTCGCGTGGGCTCAGTCGGGCGATGCGGCGGTCGCGGACTGGCCGCTCCTCGCCGGTCTCGACCACAGCACCGGCGAGATGACGGACGACCTGAAGAAACTGGACGGGGCGCGCGTCCGGGTGCCGGGC
>WHSP01000370.1 GCA_009380025.1 Gemmatimonas sp.
GACAGAGCGCGCGGTCGTACTCCTCCGCGTGGCGCCGGCGGTAGCCACCGGGTGGCGCCTCGCTGTAGGGCGGTGGCGTTTCGCGGACGAGTTCAGCTTGATCTGCGTACCCATCCGGACCACCGTGGAGCAGCGCACGCTCGATGGTCTCTTCGAAGGAGCGCTCTGAAACTTCTGGGCTCATACTGCTCCTCCATGGGCCGCTGAAGACTCGGCGGAGGTGGCTCGCACATCGATCTTGCCCGTCACTGCGGCGGAGATGAGGGCCGTGCGGAGCTCTTTGAGGCGGTCGATCGCTTCGCGGACCTTGGTGATGAGTGCGTCGATCTTTGCGGTCTCGCGGTCGAGGAAGGCAGCGATGACGTGTTGCTCAGCAACGGGCGGTATCGGGATGGTCGCGCGTTTCAAGTCACGGATGTTGATGCCTTTAATCGTTGCTCCGACCGCAGTGGCTTGCAATTGCACGAACGCAGCGCGGGACTTCAGAGCGTAGAGGAGCCACAACCCGTGCGTCGCAGTGGTGTAGGCAACGCGCGCTGCATCTTGCGTTAGGTTGGCACCCTCCAGCTCTTTGGGGACTATCGCGACTTCTCCGATGCTGCCGCGAATCGCGTACACCAAGTCACCGCCTTGCAGCCGTGACCTTACGTAGCCGGCTTCGATCTCCCGCGCGGTTCGGCTCAGGCGGTCAAGGCGAAGCCGTTCTGGAGATACGTCACCGCCCTTGACGAT
>WHSP01000371.1 GCA_009380025.1 Gemmatimonas sp.
GGCCCGAGATCACCGCACCGGTGGCCGTCGCCTCGCGGTAGACCTGGCCGCTCGGCCCGGGACCGTCGCGGTCGTCCCAGTGGTTGAACAGGCGAAAGCCGTTGCGGCCCATCTCCTGGCCGGGTTCGTCATCGAGCCCGGCGATGAACCCGTCGAGCGACATCGACATGTAGAGCCGGATCGGTGCGTTCATTGGTACCTCACCTCGTATCGCAGATGCAGAGCCTCGGGTCCCTCGAGCGTCCGGACCAGATCGAGCTCAATCCCACCGGCCTCAAGGCCGTCGAAGAGCAGTCGGCCCCGGCCGAGCAACACCGGGATCAGCTGGATCTCGAGCACGTCCAACACCCCGGCCCGCAGGCACTCTTGTGCGGTGTTGGCGCCGTGCAGCAGGACGTCGCGATCACCGGCGGCAGCCTTGGCCTGGGCCACGCACGACTCGATGCCGTCGGTGACATACCGGAGCCGGCCCGGCGGGTCAGTGTCGGGCACCTGGTGGGTGGGGATGAAGACCGGTACTCCGTCGTGGTGCTCCCCACCCCAGAAGCCGGCCTGTTCGATCGTCCGGCGCCCGACGACGACGGCTCCGGTCTCCATCATCTCGTCGAACACGATGCTGCTGGGCTCTGACGTCGGCCGGAAGGACGCATGACCATCCCCGCCGTGGGAGTCGCCGTCACCCAGATTGTCGACTTCGACAACGATCGTTGTATCGGGTGTAAGGGCTGTATG
>WHSP01000372.1 GCA_009380025.1 Gemmatimonas sp.
GGAACGATCCGGAACCAGCGTCGGAGGGTGGACGAACGCTCGCTTATCCCCACATCGCGTGCGTGTACGCGGGCGCGTTCACACAACGTGCCTGGATCCCCGGGAATGCCGATGCCCGCGACGCACTGAAGTCTGGCACAGCGTTCATCGCGGCTTCGGCGATTTGGAACTTGGTGCAGGAGTTCCTCGGCAGAAGAATGCCGATCCCGGCGATGCACTGAGGGTTGGCATCCCGTGCATCCTTGCTTCGGCGGTTCGCCACGTGGCTAGGAGTTTCCTCGTGAGCACGGGTATGCCACCAACCGCCAAATCTTCGAATCAGCCGCTTGGCACCAGCGGCGACCAGCGTCGTCGCGTCCTTTGCCACCATCTGCCACTCGCCGTTGCGAGCGCCGTGGCTCTCGCTCTGTTCATGAGCGTCCCGATCTTCGACGCGAAATTGTTTCCTCACGGGGACATCTTCAGCGGGACGTTTCCCCAGCAGCGAGACGGAGACCACACTGGACCGATGGGGCACCACGAGGACCATACCGGACTGCGTCACGGCGGGGGCCACACCGGACCGATGGGCCACGGCGAGGACCACACTGGACCGATCGATCAGGACGAGATGATGGAGATGATGGCAAGCCGCGCCCTCATGCGGCGGTTTACCATCGGCACCGGCTACGTCGCCCTCGGGCTTCTCGGCCTCACCCTCCTCATCGGACCGGCCAACCTCC
>WHSP01000373.1 GCA_009380025.1 Gemmatimonas sp.
CGATTATCCCGAGCCGGGCCTGTTCTGGCTCTGGGAGGTGGCAATCGGCACCCACCCCAAGATGTCCCGGCCACCCCATGCGTTCACCCTCGCCGGCCACGCTGCCATGTACGAGAGGCTGCGGTCGGGCATCATCCACATGGGAATCGGCACCGGCAACGCCAACATTTCCGAGAGGTGGGCCGATGAGCGTGGGCATCCGTGGGGCCATCTCCACATCCATCTCCAGTTCCCCACATACAAGCTACACACCGCCAAGGGCGAGGAGATTGTGGTCATCGAAGATGGCCACATCAAGGCGCTCGACGATCCTGAGGTAGTCGACCTGGCCTCTCAGTACGGCGACCCGGAGCAGCTCCTCGCCGAGGCGTGGACGCCTCCGATTCCGGGCATATCGGTGCCCGGCGACTACTGGAAGGACTACGCACCCGATCCGGCAGCCTGGATCGAGGCGAACGACGCCGCCTCGCCAGGCCAAGACGCCTGAGAATGGCGGAGGGTCCTCGCTTCAGCCCGGAACTCAACAACAGGATCTTCGAGGCCAACCATCTGGCCGGAGTGAGGGGCGACACCCACAGTGACATCCCCCATCTTCTGAAGGCACTGCTCTCACGGGAGGGAGAGGCCGTGACGGCACTGCGTCGAGCCGGCCACGACGTCGACGAGCTACGGGCGAGCGTCGAGTCGGCACTGCCCCCTCCACCGGTTCAATTCGGTC
>WHSP01000374.1 GCA_009380025.1 Gemmatimonas sp.
ATCAACCTGGCCGTCGAGGCCCTGGAGGCGCTGAAGGCCATCGGGGTGCGGATCGCCGTGGACGGGGGGATCCTGGTGGTGGCGGCGACCGATGGGCCGATGCCGCAGACGCGGGAGCACATTTTGTTGGCGCGGCAGGTCGGGGTGCCGTATTTGGTGGTGGCGCTGAACAAAGTGGATGCGGTGGACGACGCGGAGCTGTTGGACCTGGTGGAGCTGGAGGTGCGGGAGCTGTTGAGTCACTACGGGTTTCCGGGGGAGGAGATCCCGGTGGTGCGGGTGTCGGCGCTGAAGGCGTTGGAAGGGGACGCGACGTGGGAAGAGGCGGTGCTGCAGCTGATGGAGGCGGTGGACACGTATATTCCGGTGCCGCCGCGGGAGATTGAGAAGCCGTTTTTGATGCCGATTGAGGATGTGTTTTCGATTACGGGGCGCGGGACGGTGGTGACGGGCCGGGTGGAGCGGGGCCAGGTGAAGGTGGGCGGAGACGTGGAGATCGTGGGGTTCGGGCCGACGCGGAAGACGGTGGTGACCGGGGTGGAGATGTTCCGGAAGCTGCTGGATGAAGGGGTGGCGGGCGACAACATCGGGTGCTTGCTGCGGGGGATCGACAAAGACGAGGTGGAGCGGGGGCAGGTGTTGGCCAAGCCGGGGACGATCACGCCGCACACGAAGTTCAAGGCGGAAGTGTACGTGTTGACGAAAGAAGAGGGGGG
>WHSP01000375.1:0-337 GCA_009380025.1 Gemmatimonas sp.
GTGAGGCCGGTGGTGGTTGTGGTCGCGGCGATGAGCTCGATGATGGTGCGGATGTCGGTGAGTGGTTTGCCGCGCCAGTTGATCGAGATGAAGCTGAAGAGGCGATGCTCGATCTTGTTCCACTTGCTCGTTCCGGGCGGGTAGTGCACGACGGTGATCTCGAGGCCGGTTTCGGCGGCGAACTTGGCGAGGTGCCACTTCCACGCGCGGACGCGGTAGCCGTTCGATCCGCCCGCGTCCGCGGTGATCAACAGCCGTGTCGCGTTCGGGAACCGTTGCTTGCCGAGCGTGGTCCACCAGCGGCGGATCGACTCGACTGCGAACTCGGCCGTGTCCG
>WHSP01000375.1:347-716 GCA_009380025.1 Gemmatimonas sp.
TAGATCCCGTACGGGATCGCCTTGGCGTACTCGCCGAGCTCGCGGTCCGCGAAGTCATGCACGTTCACGCGGTCCGGTTCGCCCAGGGGTTGCCATTCCCGCCCACCGTTGCTGTAGTTGCCGATCAGCTCCTTCTTCTTCGTGTCGACACTGATCACCGGTTCGGTCGCCGACAGGTACTCGTCGACCAGACCGTTCAGATATCGGAACTGGCCGTCGCGATCCGGATGCGAGGCGCCCTCGTGCTGCTTCGCCGGCGCCTGCAAGCTGTAGCCCATCTGATGCAACAAGCGCCGCACCGACTCCGACGACGTCTTGTAACCGCGATCGGTCAACTCACGAGCCAGTTCGTAGGTCGACTTCAACGTC
>WHSP01000376.1 GCA_009380025.1 Gemmatimonas sp.
GCCGTCGAGTCCGCATGGCCGGGAGCGAGGACGGAGGTCGAAGACGCCTCGATACCTGCCGTCGCGGGTGAGACCACGACCACGGAGCTGAGCCTCGCGGAGCCCGAATGGTTTCCGATCGGGGAGGCGCCCGACACCGAGCCCTTGCGGCTTGCGCTCGGGAGCATGACCGCGCTCGAGACCGACGAGCGGGCGGTAGTGCAGGTGCTCGCCCGCCCGGCCACCAGCGCGTCTCGCCACCGCCTGCTGCGCGCCGCCACCTGCGCCGCAGCACGCCGGCGGCGGCGCTGCCGTTCTGGGCGACGAGCGCAGGCGCTCGGCCGGCACCGGGAGGGCGTCCGTCGATGGATCCGACCATCGACCCCGACGTGCGGGCGATCCTGGCCAAGGCGTCCTCACCGCTGTGGCACTGCTCCATCAGGGTCGCGGTTACCTCCCACAACCGCCCCCAGGCGAGGGGAAAGATCCACGCGCTCGCAGGGGCCTTCGCAGTGTTCGAGGGCCGCAACGGGTTTCGGCGCCGGCGGACGATCCGCCCCGGGGCGCGCCTCGATCGGCGCGTTCTCGGCAAGGGATACCTGCTGTCGGTCCCAGAGCTTGCGCAGGTCGCCGCTCTTCCGAGCGAGGCGGTGCCCGGCCTGGAACACGCCAGAGCGCGCACGGTGGCTCCTCCAAGAGAGCTGCCCCAGCAGGGGAGGCTGCTGGGCACCTCCGAC
>WHSP01000377.1:0-277 GCA_009380025.1 Gemmatimonas sp.
GATGACACCGATATGGCGGAAGCCCAGGGTCTCCCCTAGACTGAAGTTCCCAGTTCCAACTAGCAGTGTTCTGCCGTGGGATCAGTAGGTTAGCTCCTAGTCGGAGTACGCGCTTCTGCCTACACGTGGATTTCCTTGAGGAGATCGAAGGCGCGAGCCTGTGTGGGATTGGGAGGGGTGATCATTTCGAAGTGGGGCTCGTCGGGTGCGGCGGTTTTGCGGCGGCACGTGTTGCGGGTGATGCGGCCGAGCTCGACGAGTAGCGTTTGGAAACTGT
>WHSP01000377.1:287-715 GCA_009380025.1 Gemmatimonas sp.
GCCGCTTCCGATCGCTGGGCCGGGGCCACCGGGTCCCGGTGGGCTTTGGCTTGTTGGTCTTCATCAGCAAAGAGCAACGGACGCCACACCTCAATCAGGTGCCACTGGACGTAGTAGGCGAGCATGCACAGAAAGATATGGGCGCGGACCCGATCCTCCAGACGGTGGTGGATCGGCCGCACGTTCAGATCGATCATTTTGAATGAACGGAACGCCCGTTCGATTTGAGTCAGCAGCTTGTAGCCACGGACCGCATCCGCCGCACTGATCCGCTCAGCGGGCACGCTGGTCCGAATCACGTAAATGCCATCGAGTGCCGCTTCGGCAGCCACCTTTTCCTCATCGATTTCGAAGTGGAAGTCGTTGTCCCGGATGTCGAGCTTGAAGTGTTTGCCGACTTTGTATTTGTTGAGGACTTTGCCGACCCG
>WHSP01000378.1 GCA_009380025.1 Gemmatimonas sp.
CAGGTCCGCCCGGTGGGGCGGTCACGGTGATGGAAGCAGGTGGTGGCGTCGACAGACAACGACTCTACGGCGAGCTAGAAGTCGGCGTTCTTCGGCGTGCGGGGAAATGGGATCACGTCCCGGATGTTGGCCATGCCGGTTGCGTAGATGATCGTGCGCTCGAAACCGAGGCCGAACCCGGCGTGGGGGACGGTGCCGTAGCGGCGCAGGTCCCGGTACCACCAGTAGATGTCCTTCTCCAGGCCGAGCTCGTCGATGCGGGCGTCGAGCCGGTCGAGGCGCTCCTCCCGCTGGCTCCCGCCGATGATCTCGCCGATCCCCGGGGCGAGGACGTCCATGGCCGCCACCGTGCGCCCGTCGTCGTTCTGGCGCATGTAGAAGGCCTTGATCTCCTTGGGGTAGTTCATGACGATCACCGGCCGGCCGACGAGCACCTCGGTCAGGTGCCGCTCGTGCTCCGACTGGAGGTCGGCGCCCCACTCCACCGGGAACTCGAACTGGGCGCTCCCGTCCGCAGCTTTCTGCAACGCAGCTACCGCTTCGGAGTACTCCATCCGCTCGAACGTCGAATCGACCAGCGCCTCGATCCGGGCGATGCAGCCCTCGTCGATCCGCTGGTTGAAGAAGGCCATGTCGTCGGCCCGCTCGTCGAGCACCGCCCGGAAGATGTACTTCAGGCAGTCCTCGGCCAGGTCGGCGTTGTCGG
>WHSP01000379.1:0-358 GCA_009380025.1 Gemmatimonas sp.
GGTGCTGTCGTTCACCGTCGCACGGCGCACGCGCGAGATCGGCGTGCGTGTGGCGCTGGGGGCGAGCCGGCGACGCGTCGTGGCCGCCCTCTTCCGGCGGCCGCTGACGCAGGTCGGCCTCGGCGTCGTCGCGGGCGGCGCCCTCATCGCCGCCGGGGCGCTCCTCCTGTCCCGCGGCCCCGACGCATGGGGCACCGATGCGCAGATGAGTCTCTCGCTCGGACAGCTCGCGCTGATCGTGGCCTACTCGGCCCTCATGTTCGGGGTGTGCCTGCTCGCCTGCGTCGTCCCCACGCGGCGCGCGCTCCGGGTGGAGCCGACCGAGGCACTGCGGGCGGAATAGGCGGGTACGAGCGTC
>WHSP01000379.1:368-705 GCA_009380025.1 Gemmatimonas sp.
ATCAGAGATAGCACGTGCGGAGACAGCGCCATCTGCAATCGCCCACCGGAACATCGCGGTGCTTGCGAGAGAACCGGGCGGGCTCCGGCAATCGCTCGAACTCGGTCGCGTCGTGCGGCGGTTGCTTCCGGCTGCCGGCAACGTGCGCGTTCGGCGCCGGACGGCGCTATCGACCGAGTTTCGCAACGGCTCGCGTATCGTGGCCCTACCGGGTCGATCGGACGCGACGATTCGCGGGTTTGCCGGCGTGGCGCTGTTGATCGTGGACGAAGCTGCGCGGGTCAGCGACGAGCTGTACGGCGCGGCGCGACTCCGTTAACCGCCACGGCCCACGGCA
>WHSP01000037.1 GCA_009380025.1 Gemmatimonas sp.
AATCGTGCAGGTCAAGGCGCGCGACGAGCCGCGAGTGAGGCGTACTTTCGTACGCTGCAGGGAGCGGCGAGGAAGCGTACCGCAGAGCTGCGCGATTTATCAACGGCCTTCTAGTCACCGCGTGTGCAAGAGCAGTGCCCTCTCCCTCTAAACGCGGATGCCGCGGCGAGTTCCGCGGCTCGGCAGCTTCCCTCGAAGGGCTGCTGCCTCTTCCGCCACCCTTTCGATCAACCCCTCGACGAACTCGGTCAGAGCTTGCTCGGGTACGTCGGGCGGAGCAACGGGTCCATCGTCCTGGCGGCCATCGGGGCCGAAGGAGTTCCGAACCCAGTCCAGGGTGCGCTCAGCGGCCGGGTCGGTCTTGGTGCGGATGAGCCCGAGGCGAACGCACTCCTGGACGACTTCGCCCCTACGCGGCCGCGTGATGCCTCTGAGGAGCAGGAGGGCCGTGCACAGGCGTACGATATCGTCGCGCGCGCGCCGAGTTGCGTTCGGCAGATTGCCAATGGCGCGAGCATCGGCGTACTCGACGCTTCCCTCGGCCACGCTCCCGAGGAGGGCAGCACAGCAGTGTAACGCGTCCGCAGCGCGGAAATCTATGCACGCAAGAGGCTCTGGCCAGCACCAGACAGTAAGGGCATCTGCCATCGCATCCACCAGCATGGGGGTGCGACAACCCGATTCCAGATCGACGAGCGCTACACTCCAGACTGTAACCGGGACATCCGTGAGCTCGGCAACCTGATGCGCGATCGATTCGGCGTGCGTCGCCTGTGGCTCACGGTCCGGGGGAAGGTCGCGAAACACGAGCAGCACGTCGACATCGGAATCGGGACGAGCCCTCCCCCGCGCCTTCGACCCGAAGAGCGATGCCTGAACGAGCGTCGCCGGCACCTCTTCAAGTATTCGGACGACGAGGTGCCGCACGGCCAGGAGCTCGACCTGGGAGAGTACCTGATGCAGTGTCGGCAGCGAACCCCGGAGGGCTGCGCTGGGACCTGGATCGAGGAGTTCCGGGCGGAGATGTAGGCACGACATACGCGCATCCGGGGGTGCAATTCACGTTCCCGGCTCGGCCCGTCGACGAGAAGGGGGAAGCACATGGCTTCCCCCACTCTGAACTACGATGATGTATTCGAGGTCCTACCCCCAACGTCATTCCCGCCAAGGCGGGAATCCAGCCGACTGGATCCCGCCTTCGCGGGGATTGACGACGTGTCGGCTCGAATACGCGACCGGAATTGTCGCGAGAAGCGCTACGATCTCGCCAACGCAAGCCCATTACTGAACGCCTCGTCGAGCCTCAAGACGAACGGTGCCTCCTGGTCCCGGGCCCGATCAACGAACCGCTGAACCTCCTGGTCATCGAGCGAGGAGACATCGTAGCCAGCCGCGATCAGCGCCTGATAGACGCCTTCGCTGTGGATCGCACTCCGATTGTAGATGTCGGGATAGGCAAAGATCTCGTTGCGCTCGACCACGATCGGGTCATAGCGGATTGCAACCGTGATCTTCTCCCGGAAATTGACTCTCTGAGTGCTACCCGATTTCGTGGCCATCCTCTCGAGTTCTGACGAGGAGACCTGAGGAGCCGCTCGCTCGTGCAGCAACCTGGCCAGCTCGACGACGTCCGAGTTGAGCATTCGAACGCAACCGTGGGACGCCGGTGTTCCAATGCTCTCACCCTCGGGTGTGCCGTGGACGAAATAGAGTGGCAGGAAGAAGAGCTTGACCTTGCCCATCGGGTTTAGCGGCCCGGGAGGGGTCGGTTTCTCGTCGCGAGCCCATTCACGATGGGTCGGCGGATGCCACCACGGATTCCATTCCGCGTGACTGATCGCGAACTCACCGGTAGGTGTATCGAAACCCGGCATCCCCACGGCGATCGGATAGGTCTCGAGAAGCCTGTCTCCCTCGTAGACGGCCAGCCTGAGAGCGGGAATGTTCAGGTCGATTCGAATGGCGTCCTGGGCCAGCATCGGCTGGGCGGACGTAATCGTCAGGGCCGCAGCAATCAACGTCCGAAGCATGGGTCGGCTAGTCCGCTGGTCCACGAGTTCGTCCAGGCGCGGGTTCAAGCAAGAACGTGCAAACGACGTGCCTATCCCAAGGTATGGATGCCGCCTGGGGAACGCCAGGGAACAGCTTCCGAAACCTCTGCCGCGCATGTGGTTCCGCGCGCTACGACGACCAACTCGTCGTCATGAAGCCGGGACCGTACGGAGGACACAACTGGCATCCGATGTCGTTCAATCCCGCGACGGGTCTGGTCTACATCCCGGTGCAAAACGCGCAGTTCACTTACGCACAGGTCGACGAGTTCGAGTACCGGGAGGGTGGGCGCGGAGGCACGCGGAGAACGGCCAGACGAATCAGCCTCCGTGTACTCCGCGTGAGGAAAAGAGCTCAAGTATCCGAGCAACCGCACGATTCGCCACAACCGCCCTCTTTTGCGGTGCGAGCTGCGCGGACCGTGCGGGAAACCCGGACCCCGAGATAGCCGAGAGCCCCGAGGACGATCGCGACCACAGTCAATGACTCGAACATGGCGAATCCTCCTGTCAGGCGGCGAATCCGAGCAGCAAGCCTCCCCGGTAGACCACGAAGGCCGCCGAATAGGCCAGAACGAACATCCAAAGGAACTGGAAGGCTGCCCATTTGACGCCCTTCCATCCCCCACCGGTCTCCCGAACGACGACCGCGTTGGTACTCACGCACATCATCGCGAAGACGTAGAAGACCATCAAACTGACGGCGATCAGCGGAGTGTACACAGGAGTACCCGCCGCGTCGGTCTCGGCGAGGAGCTGCTCGCGGAGCGCTACCGAGGTCTCATCGGCATCGCTACCGACGCCGTAGATCGTGCCCATCGTCGCGACGAACACTTCGCGGGCCGCGAAGGAGCTGATGATCGAGACACCGATCTTCCAGTCGTAGCCGAGCGGCCGCACGATCGGCTCGACCGCCTGCCCGGCCCGTCCCAGAATGCTTCCCGCGAGCTGCTGCTCCTGAGCCGCCCCGTCGGTCACGTCGGCTACCACCTCGGTCTTGGGATAGGTCGCGAGTGCCCATAGGACGATCGTCAGCGCGAAGATGATCGTGCCCGCGCGCCGGAGGAAGAGCCCTGCGCGGTGCGACACCGTGAGGAGGAGGCTCCGAAGGTTGGGGAGCCGATACGGTGGGAGCTCCATGATCATCGGCTGCGAGGGTCCCTTCAGCAGAGTCTTCTTGAAGATCCCGGCCACCACGAGGGCGGCTGCCGTGCCGAGGAAGTACATCGCGAGCAGCGTCAGGCCTTGAAGATTGAAGATCCCAGCAACGGCGATCGGCGGGATGAACGTGCCGATCAGCAGCGTATAGACCGGGATCCGGGCGGAACAGCTCATCAACGGGACGACCATGATCGTGGCGAGCCGGTCCTTCGGGTTTTCGATCGTCCGGGTCGCCATGATGCCCGGTACGGCGCACGCATAGCCGGACAGCATTGGGATGAAGCTCCGGCCGTGCAGCCCGACCCCTCTCATGAAGCGGTCCATGATGAACGCTGCCCGGGCCATGTAGCCCGTCGCCTCCAGGAACCCTATGAAGAGAAAGAGGATGACAATCTGGGGAAGGAAGATGACGACCGAGCCGACTCCGGCGATCACTCCATCTACCACCAGACTCCGCAGATCCCCCTCCGGAAGGGCCGACCCGGCGAGATTGCCTACGCCGCCGACCAGACCTTCCACGGCGGTCATCAGAGGCTCGGCCCAGGTGAAGATCGACTGGAAGACGATCGCCATCAGAAGAAGGAAGATGAGCGGCCCGAACACTCGATGAAGCAGAACCGCGTCGATTCGATCGGTACGAGATGACCCGGCCGAGCCGAAGCGATGCACCGTCGCCTCGACTACCTCGGCGATCCAGCCGTATCGAACTTCGGCCTCGACGGCGCGCGCGTTGTACCCTGCTTCCTCCAGCGCCGTCCGGGCGCGTTCTGCCTCCCCTTCCAGACCGGGAATTCCCGCGAGGTGCCCTTCCGGTGCAATCGCCAGGAGGCGAAGTGCCTCCATCGCCGCCGTGGAGGGATGGAAGCCCGCCTGTACCAGGACCGCCTCGACGGGCTGAACCGCACGGAAGAGCGGCGCAGGCAACTCGAATGAGCGCTCGGGAAGAGGCAGTGCCGAAGCCCGCTCGATCGCGCGCTTCAACACGTCGATTCCCTGCCCTTTCGTCGCGACCGTCTCCACGACCTGCACCTGCAACTGCATGGCAAGCTCCACGCTGTCCACGCGGATGCCTGCAGCCGCTGCCGTATCGACCTGGTTCAGCGCGATCACCACAGGAAGCCCCAGCTCCAGGATCTGGCTGACCACGAACAGGTTCCGCTCGAGGTTCGACGCGTCGACGACCAGCACCACCACGTCCGGCGCGGGAAGATCCGGGGCCAGCCCGAGGAGGACGGTCAGCGCGATCTCCTCGTCCGGCGACGTCGCGGAAAGACTGTACGTGCCCGGCAGATCGAGCACACTCACAGCGGTTCCGTTCGACCTGCGATACCTCCCCTCGACTCGCTCCACCGTCACGCCGGAATAATTGCCGACGCGTTGCCTCATTCCGGTCAAAGCATTGAATAGCGTGCTCTTGCCGGTATTCGGATTCCCGATCAACGCAACGCGCAGCTGACTCGTCAGCTGCGCAGGCCCGGCTTCAGGGGCCAATCCTGTGGTTGCGAGTGACCCCGTACTCGAGTTCTCCATCAATCCACCACCACGTGCTCTGCCTCCGCTCGGCGTAGCGACAACATGAACCCCCTCACCGATACCTCGATCGGGTCTCCCAGCGGTGCTACGCGAACCACCCTGATTGGCGTACCGCGGATCAAGCCGAGGTCCATCAGCCGGCGCGCGGCTCCCGCCTCTCCACCAACGCTCGCCACCCGCGCACTCTCGCCCGGTTGGATGCTCACCAGTGTCCGCGACATCTTCAACCCCCTAACGGAAGCACGGTGATCGCTCCCGCCAAGTGCCGGCCAACGGCCAGCCGCGACCCCCTCACGTCCAGCACATAGCCATCCTGTCGATCGAGAACGGTCACACAGCTCCCCTCGTAGAGTCCCAGATTGCGAAGTTTCTTGGCCTCCTCACCCGCGCAGTCCATCCGCAGGACCGCAGCACGGGATCCGCGGCCACACGACGTGAGCAAGCACGCAGTGCATTGGTTCTTCACTTTCGTCTCGGCTTGGCGCCAGGGCGCCCACCAGGGGATCGACATGAGGGTTGGTGCGTCGGGTTGAGAATCAATCTCAACAATCATACCCCCTTGCGATTCCCGTCGCAAGCCGGATCACCGCCGCCGCCGCGAACCAACACACGCCCGCGCAGCATGCCGAGTCGGGCGGTGCGGAACGATTGGGAAAAAGCGTTGGCATGCCGGCAAACGTTCGCCTACGCGCAAACGACCGGACGATCCCTCGGCGCGGGTGCAGCCCGCCCGGCGCAACCAGCTGAGCGCGCGGAAGAAGGTCGGCTATCGATACGCTTCGGCGAGCTCTCCGGCCAGGGGTTGCCCCGACCCGATGGAGACGAGCTTGTCGCGGGCCACGGCGGCGAAAAGCGTGCACGGTTCGAGGCAGGGTACGGCGCCATGGTCGAGCGGCCCTCTTACGACCGGCAACGAGTAGCCCCACGTGAGGGATCGCAGGCATCGATGCTCGTGACAGCACGCATCGACCATCTCGGCGAGCCTGTGGGAAGGCAGATCCCGCAGGCCGGAGTAGATGCCGCTCTGGCGCGATGCCCATCGGTCATAGGACACGGTTCGGAGGTCGCCCGTTCGGCCCCGGTGCCAGTGGAGTACGGCGGCAGGGTACAGGTTCGATAGGGTCGTCCAGAGTCCCGTAGCATCCAGGTCGAGGAAGACCCATCCGCGTGCGAGGTTGGCTGCGGAGCGGAGGGGGCGGAACGCGCCTGACTGCGTCGATCGGGCGAGAGGGGTTGCGGCGGGGGGGTCACGGTGCGGCGTGAGGGACGCGAGGGGGAGATCGGCGTCCTCGAGGTGGCGGACCTCAAACCGGCCGGCTGCGGTGGGCCGAATCAGCACCTGTAGGAACGTTCGCCCCCTGGAACCCGCCTGCCCGAGCCACTGGAAGAACTCGTTGCGCGCCTCGGCTATCGGCGATTCCTCGAGTAGCTTCGGACCGGGAGGGTCACGAGGTGACTCTGCGCGGAGGGAAGCGCCGGCTTCGGCGGCAATCGAAAGGATTACATCGGCGATGTCGTCGAGCGTCCCGATGGGCGGTGAGTACCAGATGCGCCTGCCCGCCTCGACGGTGAGGTCACCCTGCAGTCCGAGCTCGTCAGGGATGGTTGTGCGTGTGTGCCAGCCTTCGGCTACGAAAAACGGGACCAGCACGATCCGTTCGACGTCGACATCCCGTACCACATCCCCGATCGCAGGGGACTCATCCAGAAACCCGCACACGATATGGCCGAATTCGCCGAGCGCACGGAGCCGCTCCACGAGGGAATACACGGTGTCTCCGGACGAGGCGCTCCGGTCGGTGCCGTGCCCAACCACTACGAGTGCCGATTCTCGACGCTCGTCCGCCGTGAGCCCAGAAACCTCGCGGGCCCTGCGGAGGATCATATCCGCCATCATCGGGTGGGTACCGACCGGCGGACAATAGTGGACGGTTTGAAGCGCTCGGCGGCTTGTGTCGGTTCCGAGCCCCAACTCCCGCGGCAACACCTGCCGGGTGAAATAGCCCTCGGCCAGAAAGATCGGGACGATCCAGACGTTCTCACTCTCGAGGAGATCCAGTGCGTCCCGCAGACAGGGCTCCTCCTTCCAGAACACCTCGAGTACCTCGTCGAACACTCCCCGACGGCGGATCTCCGCTGCGTGTGCGTAGACCGGAGCGCTCGAATCGGGGCTGAGATGGGAGCCGTGACCGACGAGGACCAACGCGTTTCCGGACCGACGCGATCGAGTCACCGGTCCGACGACCCGTCTGCCGCCGCGAGCTCGGCACGATTGTCAGTACGCCCCTCCTGGAACGCTCTGACCTCTCGGGCGATCTCCCTCACGGAGTCGACGATGCCCCGGACGGTATGCTCCGATGGGATCGCGTCGACCACCAAACCCAGCTTCTCGGCCGTGGCTGCAGTGCGTGGTCCGATCGCCACAACCCGTACCTTCGACCCCGACTCGGCGAGCAAGGGGGCCACGCTTCGTGCGGCGGTCGAGGACGGTAGCACGACGATGTCGACCTCCGGCGCGCTGCCTCCGTCGGCCAGCGAATCGTAAAGCAGGGTACGGAAGATCTCGACTTCCCGGACCATTGCGCCGCGCTCGGCCAGATCCGCCGTGATCGCGGATTCGACATGTCCTTCACGTGGGAAGAGAATGCGCTGCCCGTCCAGCGGGCCGAAGCGGGCGAGCTCGCGCGCCACCGACTTGCTTTCGAACGTCCGCGTCCGAACATCCGCGACGATCCCGCGGCGGGAAAGCGCCGTGGCCGTCGCCCTGCCGAGCGCCGCGACCTTCACTCCCGCCAGACACCGGGCATCGAGACCCCTTTCAAGCGCCTCGGCCCAGAATCGAATCACGGCCGGCCGCGACGTGAAGAGAATCCAGTCGCTCGATGGTAGCTCGGCGAAACCACCGTCAACCTCGAGCGACCGGGGCGCGGCTGCGGAACGGAGGCGAGGGTACTCGTGGACTTCGGCGCCGAGGCGGGCGAGGGCGCGGGCGATCCTCGACGGCTGGGGCCGTGATCGGCCGATAAGCACGCGGATGCCGCGAAGCGGAAGGCGATCGAACCAGGCGAGTTGATCTCGAAGTCCGGCGACCTCGCCGATGACGACGAGGGCGGGGGCTTCGATACCCGACGCCTTCGCGGCTGCGGGGATTTCTCGGAGTGGAGCCGTAACGGTTCGCTGCCGGGCGTGCGTGCCCCACTGGACCACGGCGGCGGGGGTCTGCGGGGATCGACCGCCGGCGATGAGGCGACTCGCCATTTCGGCGAGGCTTCGCACGCCCATGTAGACGACGAGAGTCCCCTCGAGTCGGGCGAGCGCGTCCCAATCGAGGTGGGGCGAAAGGCCTCCGGTCTTTCGATGTCCGGTGACGAAAGTCACCGAGGAAGCGAAGTCGCGGTGGGTCAGTGGGATCCCAGCGTAGGCGCTGACGCCGACTGCAGCCGTGATTCCGGGCACGATACGGAAGCGGACCCCGGCCTCGCGGAGGGCGATAGCCTCTTCCCCACCCCGTCCGAACACAAACGGGTCCCCCCCCTTCAGCCGGACGACGGTTCGGGCGCGCCGGCCAGCGGTGATCAGGAGATCGTTGATCTGTTCCTGGGAGGTGCGCTTTCCGCCACAGCGCTTCCCGACGTCGATCCGCTGTGTGCCGGGAGGGATGAGATCGAGGATCTGGTCACCGACGAGGGCATCGTGGACGACGACTTCGGCGCGGCGCAGGAGTCGTGCGGCACGAAGGGTGAGGAGTCCTGGATCGCCGGGACCGGCCCCAACGAGATAGACCGTTCCGCGCCCGGTTGGAGGAGTCCGGGGGCGCGCCGCGGTTCGGTTGGAGTCGGACCTGTCCATCTGCGTCTACCCGAGGTGAATGCCGCACTCCGTCCGCTCGACACCGCGCCAACGCCCGGCGCGCTCCGGCTCGCCCGCCGCGACGGGAGTCGTCAGGGGTCGATCGCCGATGCTGGCATACCCCTGGTCATGGAGCGGGTTGTAGGGAATCGAATTGGAAAGAATATAGCGCCAGACGTCCGATTTCGTCCAATTCGCCAGGGGGTTGATCTTGAGTTGGTCGGTGCCTTCGACGACTTGAAGCTGGGCGCGGGTGTCCGATTGCTCCCTGCGGCGTCCGGTGAACCACGCGTCCAGGTTCTGTGTCGCCCGCCGGAAGGGTTCGACCTTGGAAATCTGCTGGTATCCGTCGAGGTCTCGCTCCCACAATTTGGGTCCGTGGTTGGCCTCGAACTCGGAGATCGAGTTGTAGGGCCGAAAGATCCGCAAGTCGAGATTGTAGAGGTCCCGAACGCGCTCGACGTGCTGGAGGGTCTCGGGAAAGTGATGGAGGGTGTCGACGAACAGCACCGGAAGGCGTATTCCCAGCTCATGGAGGGCGTGCAGTACGACGAGACTTCCCGGCCCGAAGGCTGAGATGACCGCCAGCTTTCCCGGACCAAAACTACTCACGACCGTCGGGAGCGTTCTCTCCAGCGGGAGACGTTCGAGCGAGGCATCGAGAGCCGCGGCCCGAGCACCGTTTCCAGCCACGCCCCCGGAGGTCCCCTCAGTTAGGTAACTTCGCGATCGACTGCTCATAAGACGCCTTGTTGGAGTACGCCAGCGTTTGAGACGATCATCGCTCTCGACCTGCTCATCCCCTCAGCCGAGCCGCGGAGGGGAGGGGCTCGATCCCGACACGGGCCCAGTAGTCCCCGAATCTCTCCTTCGGTCGACGCTCGTTCGCGAAGCGTTCGAAGAGGGGTCTAACGGTGTTGACCAGCTCGTCGAGGGGGACGAGGTCGGCGTAGATCTCGGCCAGCCGGGTCCCCTCCATGTTTCCACCCACATAGATCACGTACTTGTTGAGCGAGCGGCCGACGAATGCGAGGTCGGCCGTGTAGGGACGAGCGCACCCATTGGGGCAGCCCGTCATCCGTACGGTCAGGTCTTCGGTGGTGAGCCCAATCCTCGCGAGTGCAACTTCCAGCTGGTCGATGACCATCGGCAGAACGCGCTCGGCCTCGGCCACGGCCAGCGGGCAAGTCGGAATCGCAGGACAGGCCATCGAGTAGCGTCGCGCCCGGGAGACAGCCTCGGCCGCCAGCACGTTGTGCTCGAGGAGGACTCGATCGATCTCCTCGCGGTGCTCGGGGGCGATGTCGGTGAGCAGAACATTGTGCTGCATCGTGAGATGCACGCCCGGCCGAAAGCGCTCCACGAGAGTCCGGAGCGCGGTCCGAAGTCGAAGGCTTCCGAGGTCCTTGATCCGTCCGTTCTCCACGAAGACTCCCAGGAACCACCGCCCATTCCCCTGCTCATGCCAGCCGAGGTGGTCCTCGATTCCATGGACGTCGACCGGAACCCATGGCAGAAGTTCACGACCCAGGAGCGCCTCCACTTCCGAACGGAACCAGTCGACCCCCCGTTCAGCGATGAGGTACTTCAGCCTCGCGCGCGTGCGTTTCTGGCGGTTCCCGTAGTCTCGCTGAACCGCGATCGCCGCTTTGGCGACCTCGACGACTTCGTGAGGCCCGACGAACCCTAGGTGATCGGCCATCCTCGGAAAGGTCTCCGCCTTGCCATGGGTCTGTCCGAACCCACCACCGGCCAGAACGTTGTACCCGACGATCTCCCCTCCCTCTTCAACGACGACGAACCCGAGGTCGTTGGCGTACACATCGGTGCAGTTATCCTCGGGGAACGCGAAGGTGATCTTGAACTTGCGAGGAAGGTACGCCTCGCCGTAGAGCGGATCCGCCTCGGGCTCGACCACCTGGGTGACCCGGGCTCCGTCCACCCAGATGTCGTGGTAGGCTCGCGTTCGAGGAAGCGTCTCATCCTTCAGGACGCGCGCAAGCTCGATCACCTGCTCCCGATTGCGCCCGACATGAGGAGCGGGGCAGGTGCAGACGTTCCTGACCACGTCGCCGCACGCGCCGAACGTCGTGACCAGCGCCTCGTTCAGGTCATGGATGGTAGCCCGAAGGTCGCCCTTGACCACACCGTACAGTTGGAAGCCCTGTCGAGTGGTCACGCGGAGCGTGGCGTCACCGTATTGATCGGCGAGATCGTCGTGCAGGATGTACTGCTCGGCGGTCAGAACTCCGCCGGGAAGTTTGCTGCGGATCATGAAGCTGTAGGCAGGTTCGAGACCCGCCTTCTTCCGAGCCTTTCGCTGGTCGCGGTCCTCCTGCTGATATGACCCGTGGAACTTCAGCAGCTGCTTCGAAGCTTCGGAGAGATGGCTCGAATCCGTTTCGAGCTCCTCCCCCAGCGGGCCCCACAGGCCCAGGCTATCGAGCTTGATGCGTTCTGCTTCGCTGACTGCCGCCTCATCTATGATCGTGCTCATTATCGATTGCGTTCGGTCATCGCGCTTCGGAATCCCTTCCAGGACCGTCCGCCCGTGTAACGGGATCAGCGCCGCCTGCAGTGCGGGTCCCCCTCAGTCGGGACACGCCAGAAGGTTCCGGACTGAGGGTTCTAGGACATCCAACGTCAACTCCGAGAGTTCTGCGGCCGACCTGTCGAAGAACCAGGCGCGCAAATCGGCATCGACGCCGACTCCCGAGCCTCGGACCAGTAAGACGCTGTGCGAGTACGATCGAATCAGCTCGAGATCGCTCCGCGAAGGCGTCGGGACCTCCTCGCTGGAGGTCCGGTAGAAGCCGAGGATCGACGTGGGTTCCCGCTCCAGGGATCGGTTCACGTTCTCCACGACCCCACGATCGATCTCGAAGTCGTCCAGCCGCGCTGCCTCCGGTGCCAGGTTCTGGCACCGGAGCGCCCGGGTAACCCTGAAGGCTCCAGGGGAAGCCAATCCGATCAGCAGACCGCACCCGACGACCGGTTCCATCATCTCCCGATGATCCGCGATCTCAGCCAGGACCGCGGCGAGGACCTCGAGCTTCAATGCGCATCGCGGGTCGAGGCGGCGAGCCGGGGACGGCCTGCATTCGGTCGAATCGAGCGATGCTGAGGGCGCCGGGGACTCGGTGCTTGGTTACGATGGGTCGGCATCGGCTTATCGGTTGTGCAAAAGGAAAAACCCCGATCCGCGTCTTGGCGGATCGGGGTTTCGAGCCAGTTTTGGTGTCAGACGTCAGATTCGATCGTCAAATGCTCCAACACAATGGCTGCTCTCCCCGTCCGCCCGCTCGGGACAGACGACCATGGCACAACAGCCACAGAGACAGAGGGCAACAGCCTTGGACACGATGATGGCGCTCGACTTCATTGCAGGTTTCGATCGCCGGCCTGACGCGTCGAAGAATAAGCCAATTCTGCTTGGTGTCAAGGCGGGAGCGCCTGACTTGGTGTCTCTTGTCAGATATTACGGCCACGTTATTCGCGAGTCGACAAAGACGTCATCCCCGTGTGGTCATCCCCGTGTGGTCATCCCCGTGTGGTCATCCCCGTGTGGTCATCCCCATTCGTCATTCCCGCGCAGGCGGGAATCCAGAGCACTGCAGCCGACTGAGCCACTGGATCCCCGCCTTCACGGGGATGACCACTCTTGGGAACTCGGAATCCGTCGCCGTACCCGTGACCATGAGGTACTTGGGCTCGGTCCGACACAGCTGGCTGGCGCTCGCGGGTTCTTGCACGCACCTTCGGAATGGAATCCGGCAGCAGGGGGCGCTCGGGAGAAAGGACTCCAGCGATGACCAGGAATCGGTGGTTCTTCGGGCTGGTAGCGGCGCAGCTCGCCTTCGCCGGGTGTTGGCCGTTCGGGCAGGAGGAAGAACCGGCGGGACCCGGACCGGCGGAGGGACCGCCGCTGGTTGAGGTTACCAACATGCACTGGGCGCCGGTGAACATCTACGCCATCCACAGCGGAACCAGCTTGAGGCTGGGTACGCTCACGACGAACCAGACCGAGCGCTTCGAGTTGCCGTCGCGCCTCGAGATGGGTGGCGACGTGCGCTTCATAGTCGACCCCGTCGGGGCGACGTACCGGTACACGTCGGATGCCGTGTTCGCACAGAGTGGGCTGGTGATCGTTCTTCGAGTGGAGAACAACCTCAACCTGTCCTCGATCTCGATTCGTTGAGGCCTGCGATGGCTAGCGGACGGAAAAGCGGGGAGTTCGTCATCCTGAGTGGCAGCGCGAATCGAGGATTGGCCGAAGCGGTGTGCGCGGAGCTCCACCATCCACTCGGCCAGTGTCGAACGGAACGCTTTCCCGACGGAGAGGTCGGCGTTGAAATCGAGGAGTCGGTACGAGGGCTCCAGGTATTTCTGATCCAGCCGACCTCACCGCCAGTCAATGACCACGTCGTCGAGTTGATGGCCCTCGCGGATGCCTGCCGACGGGCCAGCGCCAAGCACGTGGCAGCCGTCATTCCATACTTCGGATACGCAAGAGCCGATCGACGGAAGAATCGGCGCATCCCGATCATGGCGCGCGCGGTCGCAGAACTCCTGGAGGCGTCCGGCGTCGATCAGATCGCGGCCCTCGATCTCCACTCGCCGCAGGTCGAGGGGTTTTTCCAGATTCCGGTGGAGACGTTGACGGCCATGCCCACGCTCGCTGAGGCACTTCGGCCGGGACTTGTCAACGATCCGGTCATCGTCGCTCCCGACCTTGGTGCCGCAGAACGCGCGGCGGCTCTCGGTGAGAAGCTCGGCTGCTCGGTAGCCGTGTTGGCCAAGCGGAGGTTGAGCGGCCGCGAGGTTGAGATCAAGAGTGTGATCGGACAAGTGGAGGGCCGCCACTGTCTGATATTCGACGACATGATCTCGACGGGAGGGACGATTCTGAAAGCGGCGGAAGCGTTGTTCGAAGCCGGGTGCCGGCCCGAGATCCGCGTGGTGGCCACCCACGCGGTCTTCAGAGGCGAGGTGCCGAGGAGGTTCCGTGCGGCGGGGATCACGGAAATACTCGTCACCGACACGATCGACAACGAGGCTGCCCGTCAGCCTGGCGTCTCCCGGGTCTCCGTCGCTCCCCTCCTTGCAGAGGCCGTCGGACGTCTGGTGGCTGGTGAATCCCTCAAGGACCTTCTGTAAATGGTGAAGGGTGAATAGTGAATGACTGGCTTCTCGGTTCGTATTCTTTCACCATTCACCATTTTCCATTCACCATTCCTCGCTCACTCCTCCAGTACACACTTCGGCGCCTCCCCACGGACCCAGGAAGCCAGCATCTGCCACTCGGGATCTGCCTGTGAATCCCATCGGCGTCCACCGGCGTGGAAGCGATCGCCCCCGGCATCGGGATGGAGGGGCCGGGTCAGAAAGCGACTCAGCAGGGGGTGACCCGGCTCGATATAGCGAGCAGCCACATCGAAGTTTCGGCGGGATTCGCCCTCATTCCAATAGGGGCGACCATCGGGAATGGAGGGGGCGAAGTTCCGCACCCCGCCGTTGTGGCAATTGACGCACGCCGTCCTCCCCGCTCTCTGGTCGAGGAAGATGCGCTGCACGCAGTCCCGGAAAAACTCGAATTGGAGCGTCGGCGTGGCGGCAGTCGGCTCGGCTGGGGCGATCTGTCGCACCCAATCCGCGATTATCCTCCACTCGGGATCGTCGGTCGATTCCCAAAACTTTCCGCCCGCGTGGTAGTGGGTTCCCCCGGCCCCTGGTGCCAGCGGTGCGCGCAGCAGCCGGCTCCGCTCCGGTTCCCCTGGGGCGACCAGCCTCCCCATCACTTCGAAGTTCTGACGCGATTGTTCCACCGTCCAGAAGACGCTTCCGTCCGGGGCGACGTTCAGGGGCTGCAGAGGCATCGGCGTCGCCGACCTGACGTGGCAGGTCACACATGCCGACACGCTCGGCCCGAACCCGCCGCGCTCCCGAACCAGGATCGGCTCAATACGATCCCGGAAGTACGCGAAGTCGAGCGTATCGGCCGAAGCCGGACTCGTCAGGGTCGGTCCGACGGTCCCCGGCGCGTGGTCCTGTAGTACCAGAGCCTCGTTACTCGGCGGGGCCGATGCTGCTGGCCGGGCGGGCGAGAGGAAAAGCAGCAGGCTCGCTCCAACGCTCGCGATCCTGCTGCACACGGCGAACTGCCGCGTCGCCTTCAATTCGCCCTCCCCGGCAAGACCGCGGTGTGGTTGCGTCGTGGCGTCTGACCGACAGGGATCCTTGCGATCTCGGTCATCGTCTCCCGGTCGATCACGGATACATCGTTCGAGCCGGCGTTCGCGGCGTAGACATAACGACTGTCCGGAGTACTCGTCAGCCAATCCGGATGAGAGCCGACCGGCACGCCCCCAATGAACCCCAGGTCCGGAAGGGACCAAGCGTACACCGTATCGTGAGGCTTGCTGGCGAACCAGAGAGTGCGCCCGTCGTCGGTGACTTCCAGGCCATGGCCAGGCGAACCCTGGAGCCCGTCGTTATCGATTTCCGCCAACGGCTTCGCCGGCACCCGCACCGACCGGACGAGCCTCCGCTCCGCGAAGTCGATCACATGGAACCCGTGAAAGCCGGACGTCTGCACGAAGATGAATCGGGTGGAGCCGTCCGGGTTGGTTTCGAAGGCCATAGGCCGTACGCCGCCGTCCTCGAGTGGGCCGAGTCCGAACTCCGGTTCGAACCTGAGCGACCAGACGGGTTCGTCGAATTCCGTGTCGATGACCGTGAACTGGCGTGTCATGATACTGCCGGCGACTGCGTGCTTACCGTCGGGAGTGACGTAGACGTTGTGGACGCCGCCCTCCATCGGGATGCTTTCCACCTGGCGCTGCGCGCGTGTGTCGATCACGTCGACGGCTGGATCGCCCCACATGATCGCCACGTAGATCTTCCGTCCGTCGGGTGTGATGCTGATGTTGTGGGGACCGCCTGACAAAGGGATCTGCCGGATGACGTCGAGCGAGCTCGCCGAGACTACGTCCAGCGTGCGGTCGTGCTCGTTGCTCACATAGAAGAACATCCCATTCGGGTGAGACGTAACGCCGTGCGGCCTGGGGATTCCTTCGATCACCCCGGCGACGGTGTTGGTTGCCGGATCTATGACGTGGACTTGATCGCCCGCGGCGTTCGTCTGGAGAACGACCGTCCTGTCTTCCTGGGCAGCAAGCTGAAATGGAGTTGCGAATGCCAGGCACGGCAGCAGAAGTGCGAAGTAGATCCCTGGTAGTCGCATGGTGGGCGGCGGTTTGGAGAGCAACGTGTTCAGGCACTATACACGCCGAACATGTCCGCGTAAACGTGATCGAACCTGGGAGGTTTGGCCGACACCACTGAATTCTGTTGGACGAGGCGGCGTCACGGTGGCCGCCTGAGCCTATGCAACTGGAGCCGGGCAGGGGGCAGCAGCCCGTTCCCGTACACGTACACGTTCCCGATGGAAGGGCTGACGGGAACGGGAACGTCTACGGCCACGGGTCAGCGGATGTGCTTGTACATCATATCGACCACCTCGTCGTACATGGCCTCCGCATCGTCGCCACCGGATCGAATCGCGGTGCTGCCGCAGTGCTTGAGGTGGTTACGAACGAGCTCGCGGCCGACGCTCCGAAGGGCTTGATGGACGGAGCTGACCTGGGTCAGGATGTCAGCACAATATCGCTCCTCCTCGACCATGCGCTGAAGGCCGCGCACCTGGCCCTCGATTCGTCGAAGGCGGTTCAGGTTCCGCTGCTTGATCTCGGGATCGACGGCGACGGCGTGACGTCCCTCGAGCCGGTCCTCGATGACTCCGGAGCGGTTGTTGGCCTTCGAGTCCGAGGTGGTGTTGTCGATACTCATACGATCAATGGTAGGTGAAGCGATGCGACGATGTCCGGGGAACGGTTCGAGTTGGATCCGCGTCGCGCGGGCCGGCCCGGGGCGGAAGCACCAGGCAGGGGACCCTCCCGATCAAGCCAGACGGACGCCGCGAAGTCTCAGGCTGTTGCTCACGACGCTCACCGAGCTGATCGCCATTGCTGCACTGGCCAGAATGGGGCTCAACAGGATGCCGAACGGGACGTAGAGAGCGCCAGCGGCGATGGGGATGCCGATAATGTTGTAGACGAAGGCCCAGAACAGGTTCTGCTTCATCGTGGTCAGGGTTCGCCGGGAAAGGTATATACTGCTGGCGACGCCGCGGAGGTCACCGCGCATCAGCACAACGTCTCCCGCCTCGGTCGCAATGTCGGTTCCGGTTCCGAGCGCGATCCCAACATCGGCCTGCGCCAGTGCCGGGGCGTCGTTGATTCCGTCCCCCACCATGGCGACGACCTCTCCCGCCTCCTGTAGCCGGCTGACCTCGGCGACCTTTCCTTCGGGCAGCACCTCGGCGACGACCCGATCGATCCCAGCTTCCCGCGCGACGGCCTCCGCGGTTCGGCGATTGTCGCCGGTCAGCATGACGATGTTCAGCCCCATCTCGTGGAGTCGTCGGATGGCCTCCTGCGACGTCGGCTTCACCGGGTCGGCAACGGAGATGAGGCCGGCCAACTTCCCGTCGATCGCCACAAACATGGGAGTGCGCCCCAGCTCGGCGAGCCTGGTGGCATCGGGTGCGAGAACCCCCACGTCGACAGCATAATCTGCCATGAGTCTCTGGTTGCCGACCGCCAGGGCCGAGCCGTCGACCACCCCGACCGCTCCTCGCCCTGTCACCGTATCGAACGTCTCGACCGTCGGCCGATCGAGGCGCCGTTCGTCTGCGTAGCGCACGATGGCGTCGGCCAACGGGTGCTCGGACGAAGCCTCGAGAGCGGCCACGAGCGCGAGCAGGCGGTCTTCCCCTACCCCACCATCCGCCGCCATCACCACATCAGTAACCGCGGGCTCGCCCTCCGTAACGGTTCCGGTCTTGTCGAGGACGATCGTGGTCACATCCCTCGCTCGCTGCAACGCCTCACCACCCTTGATCAGGATGCCCGCTTCGGCGCCCCTTCCGGTAGCCACCATGACAGCGGTCGGAACGGCAAGCCCCATGGCACACGGACAGGCGATGATGAGGACAGCAATAGCCGCGGCGAAGGCTCTCACCACGGGAGCCGCATCGGCGGCTACGAACCAGACGGCGAACGTCGCGATCGCGAGCGATATCACGACCGGTACGAACACCCCGGTGACCCGGTCCACCAGCCGCTGGATCGGCGCCCTGGACCCCTGAGCGTCGCGCATGAGCTTCACAATGCGCGACAGGACGCTGTCGGCGCCGAGCGTGGTCGCCCGGAAGCGGAAGGCTCCGGTCCGATTGATCGTGCCCCCGATGACGGCATCACCGGGCGCCTTCGCCACCGGCAGGCTCTCACCCGTCAGCATCGATTCGTCGATCGCGGACGCGCCCGAAACCACCTCGCCGTCGACCGGTATACGCTCACCGGGTCGAACCCGAACGATGTCGTCGTGCACGACCGACTCGACGGGTAGCTCCATCTCCGTCCCGTTTCGCTCCACGCGGGCCGTCTTCGGTTGGAGGTCGACGAGTCGCCGCAGTGCATGAGACGTCTGCCGCTTCGCTCGGGCCTCGAACATGTTGCCCACGAGGATCAGTCCGACGATGAAGAGCACCGCCTCATAGTAGACATCGGCGCTCACGCCGCGGCTGACGAAGACGTCCGGAAAAAAGGTGGCGATGAGCGAGAAGAGAAACGCGGCGCCCGTCCCGACGGCGACCAGCGTGTTCATGTCGGCGGCATGGTGCCGGAAGGCGGCCCACGCGCGAGTATAGAAGTGCCGTCCGGCCCATGTCATCACGATCACGGTCAGACCGAGAAGGACATACGTCAGAAATCGAGGATCGATCTGATAGAGCCAGGGCAGCACCGCCTCCAGACGGGGATCGATCACCCGATGGCTCCACCTCAGAAAAGGATCCGCGACCTGCTGCGCCGCCCCCGCCCCCCCGACCCCCGCGCTCATGACAGGCATCGAGACGATCATTCCGATGGCGGCGGCGAGAAGACTCACCAACGCTCGGAAACGAAGGCTGCGAAACTCCTCCTCCTGCGCCCGGCCCTGAGCTTCCTGCTCTTCGAACGCGGTGCGATCGGGACTCGTCAGCGTGGCGCCATACCCCGTATCCTCGATGGCGGAAACCAGCTGCTCGGGCCGGACCACGCCTGGATCGTACGACACCACAGCGTTGTTCAGCATCAGGTTCACGTTCGCATCCCGCACACCGGACGTCTTCGCGAGCGCCCGTTGAACCCGCGCGCTGCACGCTGCGCATGTCATCCCGGAAACGGGAATCGTCACCTTCTCGCCCTGCCCCGGCGCATCGATACCTGCACCGTGCGCTATCCCTTTCCGTTCGATCTCCGTTGCCATCAGCCCTCCTCCACGACGATCTTGCCTCGCAACATGCTCATCCCGCACGTGAACTCGTACGTGCCCTCTCTTTCCGGGATGAACTCCACCGCTGTCTTGCTGTAGGCCGGTAGAAACTTCTTGATGCCGAAGTCCGGGAAGACTACCTCCTCCGAGCAACTCGACGTCTCCTGACGGTCGAACACCATCCGCACCGGCTCCCCTCGGCGAACCCGGATGCGTGACGGATCGTAACCTCCCTCCACCCTCACCAGTACCTCCTGCACTCCTCCGGTAACCCCTGCGCTGGCCACCGCTCGGTTCTCCGCGAAAAAGAAGTACCAGTTCACCCACGCGATTGCTGCGACCGCCCCGACGACCACCATGATCTCAGCGGAACTCATCTTCGCTCCTCCGTCAACCTGTTCAACTCAGAGGCGTTGAGAAGAAATATATATACCCCTATACCCTATTTCAAGAGGGCGATGGCTCGTGCCATCCTTCCAGAACTGATTTCACCGCAGAGCGCCGAGATCAGAGAACTACATCTTGCCGAAGGTCCTCTGTGCCCTCTGTGCGGTACATTGTTGTTGCTGTTGGATTTATCAACGGACTTCTGGCCCGGAATGGAGGCCGGGCGTCGCTCCGGCGGGACGCCCACGCCCATGCTCCCAGGCGATCAAGCATCGTCCGGGGAAGGTGCCCGTTTCCGAGCCTGGAACCATCGAGCGAGATGGCTGCCGGGAGCGGCGTCGCGCTCGGCTCGAACCAGGTCCGTTGGTTTGTCGATGTCATACCACGCTGGAAGGAGGCGGTAGGAAAGCTGAGTCTGGTCGGCGCGAAGGAGGGATGTCCGCAGGACGTCTTCCGTCGACCAGGGGATCCCGTGGAAGAGGGTTCTCGAGGCCGGCCAGGATCGACGCGCGAGTCCAACAAGGTAGTAGCCGCCGTCGGCGGTCGGCCCGAAGGCGGCGTCTACCTCGGAGAGGGCCGCGAGGGCGGAGTCGAGGTATTCGACGGGCAAGGTCGGCGAATCGGTGCCGATGATGGCAGCCGTCTCGAAGCCGTCGCGAAAGAGCGCGTCGAACGAGGCCGCGAGGCGCTCACCGAGATCGCCGGTGACCTGGGGCTCGCGGCGCAGAAGAGAGAACTGGGAGGCGAAGTACTCCGCGGCTGAAGGCGCAGGATCGTAAGCGATACGGATTTCCGGTGAAATCCCTTCGAGCCTGCGGACCACGTCGCACAGAGAGGCTTCGTAGAAGAGGGCTGCTTCCTCGGCCGAGAGCTCTGGTTGTAGGCGGGTTTTGACGTGACCGGGTTGCGGTGCTTTGGCGAAGACGACGATAGCGGCCTTCATTCGTCCAGTGTTTCGGGTCGATAGCGTCGGGCCAGGCGGTGCGGCGAGGCACCGGCGAGGTAGCGGATCAGGAGGGAGAGGTTGATGACGGTCCGAGTGATCGGCCCATCCCGGAGCCAGCGACGCGGAGATACGATTACGCGGCCTCGAAGCAGCCGCAAGCCGGCGCTCTGCCTGAGCCGCCTTACCAGGGCGACGTCTTCCATGATCGGGATGGAGGGGTAGCCGCCCGCGCGCTCGTACGCCTCCCGGGAGAGGAGCAATCCCTGGTCTCCATACGGAAGTCCGAGAAGGCGGGAACGGAGGTTGGCGCCCCGCTCCAGCAATCGATAGACGAGGCCCGGAGCGTCGATCTGGAGCCGGAACGCGACGGCGTACGGCGGGCTCGTCGCGACGTAGGACTCGATCTCCTCGCGTGCCCGCGCTTCCAATCGTACGTCAGCGTGCAGGAAGCACAAGACGAGGCCGCTTGCGGCTTCCGCGCCGGCACGGAGTTGCTCCCCACGGCCTGGGGATCGTGTGAGCACTTCAGCCCCGGCTGCCGAGGCGACGTTGGCCGTGTTGTCGGAGCTACCTCCGTCGACGACGATCACCTCGTTCGAGATCCGCAACCGGGCGACATCTTCGAGCAGCCCTCCCAGGTATGGGCCTTCGTTCAGGGTCGGTATCACGATCGACAGTCGCACCGAATCGGACGATTCGGCTTTGCTGCCGCCGTTCATGAGGGACGCAAGCTTGCGAGAGTGGCGCTACGGGCCGGCGTTGCTGCGCGTTGGGCTGCGCGGTCATTCAATCGGCGAACGACCCAACGTGCATCTCGTGGAGCAGGCGTTACATTCATGGTTGGGCCGCCGAAGGCCAATTGCGCACCACCATTTTCGATCGATATCGATCGAATCGCCCGATGTCGAGACATGGACGAGACCTATTACCGCCCGTCGGACCTCTCCCGCTTCGGAGAGATAGGTGAGGAAGCTCCCGACCTCGCCAAGAAGTTTTTCGATTGGTATGGCGCCGTTTTCGAGGAGGGGGCGCTGACAACGCGCGAGAAGTCTCTGATCGCGCTGGCAGTGTCACACGCGATTCAGTGCCCGTACTGTATCGACGCCTATACGAGCGAATCGCTCAAGAACGGCGCCGATCCTGAGCAGATGACAGAGGCAGTGCACGTGGCGGCGGCGATTCGCGGCGGAGCCTCGCTGGTGCATGGCGTACAGATGCGCAACCACGCCGCACGCCTCGGGATGTGAAGCTACGGCAAGTCGGGAGTCGCGTCGAGGCACACTGAGATTCAGGATGAGCCGAGTCCTGCCGACGTTGAAGAAACGAGCGACGCTGCTCGCCTCCGCGCCTGCCCAGCGGGCAGCGCTAGCGGGCGTTCCGCTCGAGCGGTCCTTCGAGGAGGCCCTCGAAGATGCGGGGCTCTTTCCGCTGAAGCCGACGGGCATCGACATCTTGCAGCTCAATGTCGGCAGGAAGTGTAACCAGACCTGTCGGCATTGCCATGTCGATGCTGGACCGGACCGGACGGAGATGATGTCCGACGACGTCGTCGACCGGTGTCTGGACATTATCGAATCGACCCCAATCGGTACAGTGGACATCACCGGTGGAGCGCCCGAGCTTCACAAACGGTGGGGGGAGATCGTCATCCGGAGCAAGGCAGCCGGCAAGCACGTGATGGATCGGTGCAACCTCACGATCATGCTCCTTCCGAACTACCATTACCTGTCGGATTTCTTCGCCGAGCACGGCGTCGAGGTGGTCGCTTCCCTGCCGCACTACCGATCTCGCCAGACAGACTCGCAGCGGGGTGAGGGTGTCTTCGAGGAATCCATCGAAGCGCTCAAACGCCTCAACGAGGTCGGATACGGCGTCGAAGGGTCGGACCTCGTCCTGAACCTGGTGACGAACCCGGTCGGCACCTTCCTGCCCGGGAATCAAGCGGCGCTCGAAAGGGATTGGAAGCGTCAGCTCAAACGCCTGTACGGGATCGAGTTCAACCACCTCTACACGATAACCAATCTCCCGATCTCCCGCTTCCTCGACTTTCTCGAGACTGAAGGGCGGACGCATGAGTACCTCGAACAGCTTGCGACCGCCTTCAACCCTGCCGCCGCGGCCGGCGTCATGTGCCGAAATACTCTCTCGGTGGCATGGGACGGCAAGCTCTACGACTGTGACTTCAACCAGATGCTGGAGCTTCCCGTCTCACCGCGCGCGCCACGCACGATCTTCGAGTTCGATCAACGCCGGTTGGAGGAGCGGCAGATCGCGCTCGGCCCACATTGTTTCGGGTGCACGGCGGGCGGTGGATCCAGCTGTGGAGGTGCAATCGCTTAGCTTCTTCCCCCCGCCTGACTTGGCGCTCATCGAACGATGTCGGCATAGACAAACCTCCCGACGCGGCAGTATCCATACTTCATAGGTTGTTGACGCGAACCGGCAGGGTCCGGCTCTTCCCCGGATTTTGCAACCTGGGGATAACGGATGTCCGAAGGATGAGGTTTGTATGCACGATGAAACGCGCTGATGCACCGGAATCCCGAAATCGATGACCATTGACGATCCGGCACTGATCTTCGCCGTCGCGCTCGCGGCGGGAATGATCTCCCAGATCACTGCGGTCTATCTCCGGGTGCCCGGGATCGTGGTGCTCCTGATCGTCGGAGTGCTGCTCGGTCCGGACGTCTTTGGCCTGGTACGCCCCGAAGTGCTCGGCGTAGCCCTCGATCACCTCGTCGAGTTGGCCGTCGCGGTGATTCTCTTCGAGGGCGCGATGAACCTCAATCTCGAGCGAATTCGCCGCGAAGCGAAAATCATTCAGCGGCTCATTACGGTCGGGGCCATGGTCACCGCCGTTGGCGGAGCGGTTGCGGCCCGGGTCTTCATCGGATGGTCGTGGACTGTCTGCATGTTGTTCGGCACGCTGGTGATCGTAACCGGGCCGACGGTGATCATGCCCCTTCTGCGCCGGATTCGGGTTCGGCGAAACGTGAAGACGATTCTCGAGGCGGAGGCTGTGTTCATCGATCCGATCGGTGCGATCATCGCCGTCGTTGCGCTCGAGGTGGTGATCACGACCGGGGTGGCCGGCCTCGTGGGGATTCCTTACCGGCTGCTCGTTGGCGCGCTGATGGGTGCGGCCGGAGGGTTGTTGATCGCGTTCGCGCTCCGCAACAAGCTCGTACCGGAGGAGCTGGAGAACGTTTTCACTCTGTCGATGGTTCTCGCCGTTTTCGAGATCAGCAACTTGGTGATCGAGGGTAGTGGGATCATGGATACGGTGGTGGCCGGGTTCGTGGTCGGGAACATGACCCGAGGGCAGAGGGCGCTTCGGGAGTTCAAGGAACAGCTCACCGTCATGCTCGTCGGTCTCCTCTTCGTGCTGCTCGCTGCCGATGTCCGCCTCGCCCAGGTCGCGGACCTCGGTGTCAGCGCGTTGGCGATCGTGTTCGCCCTCATGATCGTGGTGCGGCCTCTCGGCGTTGCGTTGAGCACGGCAGGCTCCGCGCTATCGTGGCGGGAGCGTACGTTCATCGCGTGGATCGGACCTCGAGGTATCGTGGCGGCAGCAGTCGCCTCCCTCTTCGCGGTTCGGCTTCGGGAGGCAGGTTTCCCTGAGGGCGACGAACTTCGAGCGCTGGTCTTCTCGGTCATTGCGCTTACGGTCGTCGTGCAGGGACTGACGGGCGGGTATGTCGCGAAGACCCTGGATGTGGACCGACCGAGGGAGACGGGCTTTGTGATCGTCGGCGCGAGCCCTCTGGGTCGAGGGATGGCTCGCCTTCTCGTCGAGGCGGGCGAGGACGTTGTCGTGATCGATAGCAATGCGAACGAGGTGGCTCGAGCGGAACGAGAAGGGCTGCGGGCGATACACGGCAATGCCTACGACGACCGCTTGTTGATCAGCGCCGACATCGAGGGCCGGCGCGGTTTCGTCGCGATGACGGCCAATGAGGGAGTCAACGTCTTGCTCGCCCGGAAGGGACGCGAAGAGTACCGGGTACCGAACGTGTACGCCGCGCTCCACGAGGGGAAGCAGGGGGTCGGGGTCGAGCAGCTTCACGATGCGGGTGGTTCCGTCCTATTCGGAAGGCCCGTCCACATCGACGAGTGGAATCATGAGTTGGAAACGGGGGGTGCGACGCTGGAGCAGTGGCGGTACCGCGGCGGTCAGGGCAATGAACGAAGCTTCAAGGACATCGACGACCGCGTCCTTCCCCTGACTCTCCTGCGGGAGGAGAATGCCAGGCCAGCGGGCGACAACCTGCGCGTTCGGGATGGTGACATCGCTACTTTCGTCTGCCGCCTCGAAAGCGTTGAAACGGAGCGCGAGCGGCTTCGCTCAGAGGGCTGGGAGGAAGTCGGCGAGTTACAGCCCCAATAGGCCGGTCTCTGTGTCCTGCCAGCCTGCGGCCCATCCACAACTCATATCCTGATGATGGAACGCTCCCCGCCCGGTCTCGTCGACCGCGCTCTGAAGTGCCGCGAACGAACCGCGTTGATCGATGTGGCGGGGGCGTACACGTACGCGGATCTCGTGCGGGGGTCCCAGGCGGCCGCCGCTCGGCTCCTGGAAGGGGCGGCCGACCTCGCGGAAGCTCGGGTCGCATTTCTCGTGGAGCCGGGATTCGACTACGTCGTCGCGCAATGGGGGATCTGGCTTGCGGGAGGTGTAGCCGTCCCTCTCGCCGTATCCCACCCGCCTCCTGAACTGGCGTATACGATCACCGATTCCGACGCATCGATGGTCATCGCCAGCGCCACCCTCATCGACCGGGTCAGGTCGATCTGCGACGCCGCCGGTCTCCCGTGCTTGACGACGGACGAGCTCGGGGAGGATGGGCCCAAGAACGCCGCCCTCCCGGAGTTGGCCGCTGAACGGCGTGCGATGATCCTCTATACCAGCGGCACCACGAGCCGGCCAAAGGGAGTGGTGAGTACTCATGCCAACATCCGCGCCCAGGTCGAAACGCTCGTGGACGCCTGGGAGTGGGGACCCAACGACCATGTCCTCCTCGTCCTTCCGCTGCACCACGTCCACGGGATCATCAATGTTCTCACTTGCGCGCTCTGGTCGGGCGCAAGGTGCACGATGCACCGTGGCTTCGAGGCCGAGGCAGTCTGGACCGTACTGGCGGAAGACGATCTCACCCTCTTCATGGCCGTTCCAACGGTCTACAGTAAGTTGATCGGCTGCTGGGAAGCGGCCCCAGCCGAGCGCCGTGAAGACCTTTCGAATGGATGCCGACGTCTGCGACTGATGGTCTCGGGATCGGCGGCGCTGCCGGTGACCGTGCTCGACCGATGGCGTTCGATTTCCGGCCACACCCTACTCGAACGTTACGGGATGACCGAGATCGGGATGGCTCTTTCGAACCCGCTACGCGGCGAGCGTCGGCCCGGCCACGTCGGCGCGCCCCTCCCAGGCGTCGAAGTTCGGTTGGTCGACGAGCTTGGGGATCCGGTTCCAGAGGGCTCTCCCGGTGAGATCCGGATCCGAGGGGCCTCGGTCTTTTCCGAGTATTGGCGCCGACCCGAAGCGACCGGCGAAGCCTTTGTCGATGGGTGGTTTCGGACTGGGGACGTGGCCCAGGTGAGCGACGGATACTATCGCATCCTCGGGCGCAGCAGCGTAGACATTCTGAAGTCCGGCGGCTACAAGATTTCGGCTCTGGAGATCGAAGAGGTGTTGCGGACGCATCCCGAGGTCACCGAATGCGCCGTCGTCGGCGTCGAGGACGAGGAGTGGGGCGAACGGGTATCTGCCGCGCTCGTCCTTCGTGCCGGCGCATCGTTGTCGGAGGGGGAGCTGCGACAGTGGGCGTCCGAGAGGTTGGCTTCCTACAAAGTGCCTCGCGACGTGTTCTTCACGGCGGAGCTCCCGAGGAACGCGATGGGAAAGGTCACCAAGCTGGAAGTGAAGAAGCTGTTCGCCGCTCCCTTCTGAAGCTGCTCATCGTTGCGGATCGCCTACGTTGCTGTTTTCGGCGGCGGCCACGATGTCCGCGGCGTCCCGCGGTAGCAGGAGGCGCTCCCCCACCAGCGTAGCCGCGGCTCGCTCGACAGCGCTGACGTACGCTTCATGGGTCGGATAGCGCTCTTCGATCGAAGGTCGGGGATCGCCGGACGCCTCTCGCTGGGCACGAGTATCGGCGAAGGGGATGAACGATCCCGTGCCCGCGCACTGCTCACCCTCGCCGAATCCCTCGCGGCGCAGGTTCCATCCCGTGTGGGTCCCGATCGGAGCCGCCAGGTTTGGATGCCTCACCCCACCGATCATGTTGCCATCCGCATCGATCTGGCCCACCAATACCGTGTACTCCTCCTCAGACTCGGCTGACACCTCCGTCGGCTCTCGAAGCCGCAGCGGATTGTAGCTTCCCGAGTACGTGACGTCCGGGATCGCTGGGAAATCGACCGATTCAGCCGGAACAAGTTCGCCTCCCGAAACAGTTGGGAAGCGACTTGGAGGCGGCGGGGTACCGTCCGTGATCCAATCGTACAGCGCGATGGTCACGGCGCGCCGGATCTGCGCCAATGGCATGGGGTTGTTGAGGTTCTGGCAGACCCCGTAGGTGGGCGACGCGGTGTGTACCCCACCACCCCCGCCGTGCTGTGTCCCGGCGATCAGGTAGGCGCGCACATTGGACGGGAGCTCGATGTCCTCGCCTGTCGCGTCGGTCACGAGGAGCGAGGATCGCGCCTGCCAGATCTCGGCCTCGCCGTCCGTGTGAACGATCGAGGGACACGTGCCGGACGCCGAGCACCGCGCCAGCAGCCCGTCGGTCCGACCACTGATCGGATCGGTGAGGGTCGAGTACGTGAAGGGGAACTGGTCCCCTGGATAGAGGTGGTCCTCGTGCTGCTTCTGCCACCGGCCCGGCTGGCTGAATCGGTAGTTCGTGAAGGTCTTTCGCGAGCCGGCAATATCCGGATGCATCCCGTCGAAGACGATCCGGCCTTCGAGGTCTTCGTTGAAGCCCTGGTACAGCATATCCCGAAGGAATCGGCCGCTCTGCGAGATGCCGATCGACAGAGCGACCTCCGGCAGGCCGTGGGTGGCGATCGGGTTCCGGGATCCAACCGGGTCCGCCTGCTCATAGCGAAGAAACGAGATCACGTCGCGAACCGCGGCAAAACCGATCCCCATCACGATCGGGGCAGTGGCCGGATAGACGAACTCGTAGATCGCACCTCCATCGAACCCGGCCGGCCGCTCGATCCGGATCTGACGGGAGGTCTCGTAGCTCCAGCGAAGATCGGGCGGCGTGAATCGCTCTCCCTGCTGCGTTTTGCGAACCGAGAGACGTGCCTGCGCCGGATCCCGGTTCGCGGCGTCGTAGGTGAGGCGGCCGGTGGACGTCGCCTCCCGGTCGTTGAAGATGAACTCCTCGACGGCCGGGCCGACGATGCTCGAACCGTCCGGATTCGTCGCGACCGGCAAGGAAGGCACGATATTGGTCTCCGTCGGGGTCAGATCGCCTTGCCATCCGACCTGTACCGTGACGAAGCCCATTTCGAGGAGCACTTCGTCTCCTGGCGTGGCACGACCTCGGTTGGGAACCGTGTGGTAGATCGCCCCATTCCACGTGCTCATATCGATCGGGCGGTGGATCTCCACCGACGTGCTGTACTCGACCCGACCTCGTTCATTGCGGGGTGCGAGCTCCAGATCGATGATGTCGACGTTGAGCGGATGCATCGGGTCTACTTCGCCGTAGGCGATCCCCCTGATCCGCTCGTAGTGGCCGACCTCGCCGAAGCGGCGACCGTCCAGCGCCGGCGACTCGACGACCTCGAGCTCGATCCGGGTGATCTGCGCAGGCGCTCTGCCCGGAACGGACAGCGTGAAGACGAGCGCCAGGATACCGGCGGTCGATCGGATGCGCATCGCAAATGGGCTCCGTCCAGAGGTGGCTGAGGGGTGGCGCTACTCGAAAATCCTCGCGATCGCCTGACCGACCACCTCCGTCCAGATGTCGTAGCCGTGCGGGGAGAGGTGCAGTCCGTCCGCGACGAACTGAGCCGGGTCAGGCTCTTCGCGACCTTCCAACATGGGCGTTGCAACGTCGGCGACGTGGAGGTTCAGCTGGCCTTCGGAGTACTCGCGGACGAGGCGGTTGACCTCGGCCATCTGTGGCCAGTACCAGCCGAATACGACGAGCTTTCGACTCGGAAGAATCGAATAGTACAGTTGGCAAGACGTCCTTGTCAGACGTATCGCTACCGGACCCGAGTCAGGATCGAGTTCTCGCCGATCTCGTCGAAGCGAACGCTGACGATCTCATCCGCCTCCCGATTGAAGGTCATCCATGTTCGTCCGGCCCGGAAGACATCGGGGCCAACGGGGCGAAGAGGGCGAACCTGGTCGTCTTCGCGACGTAGGACGAGACGATCCGGAGAGGTGGCGCCGACGTACACCGACCGCGTGCCGTCTCGACCCACACCTCGATACTCGCCGACATAGTCGACGGCTGGGCGGCGTAGCGGATAGTCGACCTGCCGCCCTCCGTCTGTGGCGCCGTGGATCCTCGCGGACAGGTCCTCGCCAAGCCCGAGCGGACTGATCGATCCGTCCGTGTTCAGCAGAATGGCTATTGAAAGGCCGTCCTCCGGAAAATACAAGAGTTCTGCGCGGAAGCCAGGGATTGATCCTCCGTGACGGTAGACGGGACGATTTCCAATCGAGTCGACGATCAGTCCCGCGGCGTAGCGAAGCCTGGTGCCGTCTTCGAGCTCACCGGGGTCAGTCAGGATCTCGTACGATTCGGGCGAGAGGAGGCGGCCGCCGTGCAGCGCTCGATTCCAGGCGATCAGGTCGGCCGCAGTCGAGCAGAGGGACCCCGCCGCGTAGGGCCACGTGTGGTCCAGACTCTCTGTGGGGAGGAGGATTCGATTCAGCAAGCGGTGTCCCACCGTTCTGGACGCCGGGAGTCCCGCGGCGTCGCAGTAGCTGGAATCGAGCATCCCTGCAGGTACGAAGAGCTGGGCCTCGATGAAGTCGGCGTACCTCACCCCGGAAGCCGACTCGATGATACGCCCGAGCAAGATGTAGCCGGAATTGCTGTAGGCCATCGCCTGTCCGGGAACGAAGAGGAGAGGCTGATCTTCGACGAGCGCGACGATCGAATCGAGTGGAGCCCCGCGGGTCGCGAGCGCGCTGAAATCGGGAAGCGCCGTGAAATCCGGAATCCCCGAAGTGTGGCTCAACAAATGGCGCAGGCTGACGGCACGACCGCGCGTCGGGAACTGAGGAAGATGGTCCGTCACGAGGTCGTCGATCGAGAGGCGACCCTGCTCCTGGAGGAGAAGGATCGCGGCAGCGGTGAACTGCTTCGTGATGGATCCGATCTCGTAGACGGCGTCTGGCGGGGTGGGGATCCTGTGCTCGACGTCGGACCAGCCGTAACCTCGAAAGACCATCGCCTCCGTGCCGCGGGCGATGGCGACGGAGAGTCCGGCGATCTGGCCAGACCCGACCGCGGCGGCGGCAATCGAGTCTACGATCTCGGCGACCGTCGGCTTCGCGCTGGCCTGGCTCGCGGCCGGAGCACCCCCGGTCAGCTCGATCACGAAGAGGCATCCGAGCGTCAGTATCCAGCGGCAGGGATACGACGGCGGCCGGGTCCGATCGAGCCATGGCTGCATTCGTCGAAGCTGCGCTGGGGAGTGTTCGCCGGCAAGTCTTGCGGGAAGGACTCGATAGGAGGTGTCGACGGTCATTGAATCATCTGGTCTGGCATCGCCGTTGCGCTTTTCCCCACCGCGACCTTATCGGCGCCGTGGCACTACACCGTGGGATCCGATGTCTCTCGTTCTCGAGCAGATCCACACCCCGGGGATCGCTCAACTTTCGTACCTGGTTGGAGACGATGCCGCCAAGATCGGCGCCGTCATCGACCCTCGACGTGATGTCGATATCTACGTCGAGCGGGCCTTGAGCCGTGGATTGAGAATCGCGTACGCGATCGAGACACACATCCACGCTGATTTCGTCAGCGGAGTTCATGAGCTCGCGGCCCGGACCGGGGCCCGCATCCTGGCGGGTGAGAGCCCCGACTACACCTTCGATTTCCGTCCCCTTCGCGACGGAGACCGGATCGACATCGGCACCTTCGATCTTCGTGCCATCCATACTCCCGGACACACCCCCGAACACGTCTCTCTGGCACTCGGCGACGGATCGAGTAAAGGGGAATCCTTTGCCGTGTTTACCGGAGACACGCTCCTGAACAAGACGGTCGGCCGCCCGGATCTGATCGGCCCGGAAGTCGAGGAGGGTCTCGCCCGAGAGCTTTACCACTCGATCTTCTCCAGGCTCCTCCCGCTCGGCGACTTTGTCGAGCTCTTGCCGGGCCATACAGCGGGCTCGGCGTGCGGCCACTCGATCGGGGATCGCCGGACCAGCACGCTCGGGAGCGAGCGCAGGTCGAATCCCTCCCTGCGCTTCGCCAAGGAGCCTGACTTCGTTCGGGACCTGCTCGGCGGACTGCCGGAGCCGCCTGGCTACTACGCGCGACTCAAGAAGCTGAACACGAAGGGGGCGCACGTTCGGGGAAGCCCGACCGATCCCGAACCGTTGACCGCCGGCGAGTTCCGGGAACGCACCGGTCAGTCGGACGCGCTGATCCTCGATATCCGCTCGATGCTGGCGTTCGGCGGCGGCCACCTGCCGGGAGCGCTGCATATCGGGCTGGCCGAGCATTTCCCGATGTGGGTCGGTTGGATGGTGGACCCCGGTGTTCGCCTCTTCCTGGTCGCTGACAGCGTACCCGACGTACGCACCGCCGTCGAGCACCTGTTCCGCCTCGGGTATGACGCGGACGTCGCCTTCCTGCATCCGGGGATGAAGGAGTGGCAGGACAGCGGGTTGCCCTTGCAGTCCATCGACGAATGGACCGTTCATGAGCTGGACCGCCGCCGCGGTGACCCCGACGTCATCGTCCTCGACGTACGGAGCGATGGAGAATGGAAGGAGGGTCGGGTTCCCGGCGCACGCCACGTCTTCCTCCCCCATTTGGGCGAGCATCTCAACGAGCTCGATCGCGATAAAGAGGTTGTCACCTACTGCGGAACGGGATACCGCGCCTCGATCGCGGCGAGCGTGCTGCAGAGGAACGGCTTTGAGCGAGTTGCAACGGTTCCGGGAAGCATGGCGGCCTGGAAGGCAGCGGGTCTACCGATCGCGCGCTAGAAGGCCGTTGA
>WHSP01000380.1:0-416 GCA_009380025.1 Gemmatimonas sp.
CCGTGCCAGGTGTCGGACTCGCCGCAAAATACACGCAGCAGCAGTCCTTGGCCCTCTATTTTCACGCCACGGCCCTGGCGAGCACGATCCCAGCGTAAACCGCGATCAGACCGGCGACGAGGCTGCCGATCAGGTTCGCCACCGCGAGCCAGTGGGCGCCGTCCTCGATCAGCCCGAAGCTCTCCAGCGAGAAGGTGGAGAACGTGGTGCAGGAGCCCAGGAAGCCGATCAGGACCGCCGAGCGCAGCCAGGGCGGCGCCGCGACGGCATCGACGAAGAGCGTGAACAAGAATCCGAGCGCGAAGGTGCCGCTGACGTTGATCGCAAGCGTCTCCCAGGGAAAGGCCGACCCCGAGCGCGCCAGCCAGCCCCCGAGCAGGTAGCGGCAGAGCCCTCCGAGGGCGCTGGCGATGGCG
>WHSP01000380.1:426-704 GCA_009380025.1 Gemmatimonas sp.
ATTCGCAGGAGCCATCAGCCAAACGGCGGTTGAAGGCGAGCCCCATCGCCCGGCGCCCTGGTGCTCACGGACGCGGGCGCGAGTATATGGGCCGTGGCAGGTAGTAGCACCAGAAGCCTGCCACCGGCCGCCGGCCGCCAGCTCACCCAGGACGCGACCGGCAGGTATAGATCGGGAAACCTCCGTCACGCCGCCCGTCGGCGCCCATGACGCGATAGCTGAGCTTCGAGAAGACCCGGCGACCGCAGGACTTGACGGGCCGACTCAGTCGGATTCGT
>WHSP01000381.1 GCA_009380025.1 Gemmatimonas sp.
CCGTCACCCCCACTGGCTCTTCCCGGCCGTCGGCCGCAGCCACCAGCAGGCCCACTCCGCTCTTCATCCCATGAACAAGAGCAGTGTGCAGGGGGCCCTGCGCAGGGTCGTGGGCGAGCTCGGCCTTCGGAAGCGAATCTCGATTCACACGCTGAGGCACAGCTATGCCACACACCTTCTCGAGGCCGGCGTCAACCTCCGCCTGATCCAGGAATACCTCGGCCACCAGTCGCTGAGGACCACCACGCTCTACCTGCACCTGACTTCGAAGGGAAAGGAGCACGCCATCGATACCATCGAACGCTTGATGCAGTAGCCCTCGCACCCCCGGCGTTCACCCAGGCCGGATCATGGCCTCGCTCGGCGAGGTCGTCCGCCGCTACGGCGCCGACTATCTCCGCCGCTTCGGCTCCGCCGTACCCCTACGGCACAAAAAGGCGCTGCGCGCCATCGGCGCCTGTCGAACAGCAGAGCTGGGCACCCTCGTCTACGACTGCTCCTCCTGCGGGGCCCGTCACCGAATCGCTCGCTCCTGTGGCAATCGCCATTGCCCCGCCTGCCAGCTCGAGAAGACCAAAACCTGGCTCCAGAAGCAGCTCGCCCATCTGCTCCCGTGCCCCTACTTCCTGATCACCTTCACGGTGCCGTCCGAGCTGCGCCGTTTCATCCGATCCCACCCGAAGGCGGCCTACAGCGCCCTCTT
>WHSP01000382.1 GCA_009380025.1 Gemmatimonas sp.
CGGGCCGTCAAACGGAAGATGAGCAGTTTCCCCACCAAATCCAGAAACCCCCAGCAGGGTACGGTCCGCTACTCGCCGCAGGTCCGAGTGCTCCGTTCTTAAAGCAAGAGTATTGGGTCTAGCGAAAAGGTGAACATGATGGGAACCTCAGCGGAGCGGAGCTGACGACTCTTCTCCAACCGAGGATCCCCACCATGTCCACGAGCCTAATGTATCACGTCTTCGGTATACGCGGCTTGGGAGTATCCATTTAAGCGGAGCTGGCTAGGTTTGCGCTCTCCACGGGCGGTTGGCTGCAGGCCGCTCCAGGCTCGGAGGGTGCCCACCCGGCCGCGGTGGCGGATGAGGAGGCACGGCGCGGTGCCGGCGGCGGGCGATGAGGTCCCGGTAGCGCACCGGGTCGTGGGCGGCGGCGAGCTCGATCACCCGGTAGAACACCAGACCGCGGCTGCGGGAGCGGCGTCGGTTGAAGCGGAAGACGAACTCGTTCAGGTAGCGGGCCAGATGCGCTTCGTCCACGGAACCCTGGTGGGTGCCCAGCAGCCACCGCTTGGTCAGCGAGGCGACCCGGTGCACGGCGGGCAGCAGCTCACTGGGATCGTCCCCGCGGGCGCGGGCGGCGCACTGACTACGTGGATGGTGGACATAGGGCTGACTCAGAAATAACTTCCTGAGCATGTCGCATTTCTAACGGCTGGTGT
>WHSP01000383.1 GCA_009380025.1 Gemmatimonas sp.
CGCTGGTCTTCATCTTCGGGGCGCCCGCCGTCGGCAAGATGACGGTGGGCTTCGCCCTGGCCGAACGAACGGGATTGAAGCTCTTCCACAACCACCACACGATCGAGCTCGTCCTCAACTTCTTCGACTTCGGCACGCCGCCCTTCAGCCGATTGGTGTCGGAATTCCGACGTCGGATCTTCGAGGAGGTCGCCGCGAGCGATCTGCCGGGTTTGATCTTCACCTACGTCTGGGCCTTCGATCGTCCGGACGATGCCGGGTCGGTGGCGCGGCTCACGCGCATCTTCAGCGAACGCGGCGGGCGCGTCGTGTACGTCGAGTTGACGGCCGCGCAGGCGGAGCGACTGCGGCGGAACGAGACCGAGCTCCGCCTGCGCGAGAAGCCGTCGAAACGCGACGTCGAGGCGTCTCGACGACGGCTATTGCAGAACGATGCCGAATACCAGCTCGAGTCGAGAGGCTACTTCGAGGGGCGGACGGACTACCTCCACGTCGACAACGCGCATCTCACCCCCGTGGTCGTGGCCGAGAGGATCGTCGAACACTTTGGCCTGCCGCTGGTTCGCAATGCCCTGATGCCCTCGGTTCCCAGACTGGAGGACGGCGGGTTTCCGGTATTTGAAGTTTCGGAAGGCGCTTCGGCTCTGACCCCTGGGCAAGTGCGGGAGGCTCTCGAGGACGAATGAGGGTTCCT
>WHSP01000384.1:0-297 GCA_009380025.1 Gemmatimonas sp.
GTAGTGAGCGTGAAGACCTCCTCGAATTGGTCGACCAGGAGCACGACCTCCGCCTCACCGGGGACGATGAGATCGACCGCCTCGAGCAGTCCCCGAGATCCTGACTCGAGCAGGTCATGCAGCAGGGGTATCGGGCGCAGCGCGATCCGAAGGAGCGCGGCTTCGAGCTCCTCGAGGGGATGCGCCCCGGGAAACATCTCGGCAATGAAGGGCTCCTCCGGAGTGCCCAATGCCCCGTGCCGGATTGCCGGAACGAGTCCGGCGCGGACCACCGATGACTTCCCACCTCCGCTCGGG
>WHSP01000384.1:307-691 GCA_009380025.1 Gemmatimonas sp.
CCCGCGTCGACCTCGGTGAAAGCCCGGAGGCCCTTGTAGGGGTTCCGCTCGTCAACCCGGCGAGGAGCGGCGACCTCCGTAGGTTCGAGGACCGAGCGGGCAGCTTTGGCGAATGCATCCGCGTCGGGCGCACCCGTTCCCACCTCAACCCGCGCGCCGAGCTCCGCGATGGACGTTTCGTTCGGCAGCAGACGTGTGGCGAGGCCGGCGAGCTGCCGGAGGTCCTCGGAGGGATCCGGAGCCGGCTCTATCCCGACGCGAAAGTCGCCGACGTACGCGTTGCCTTCGCCGTCGAACAGCACATTAGACGACCGCAAACTTCCGTGTGCTATGCCCTGGCGGTGTGCGAACGCGAGCGCCAGTGCGATCTGCTCGACCACGCGC
>WHSP01000385.1 GCA_009380025.1 Gemmatimonas sp.
CGCGGGAGAAGGAGTTCGCCGGCCAGCTCGGCCTGTCTCGCAACTCGCTCAGGGAGGCGATCCGTGCGCTGTCGCTCATCCGCGTGCTCGACGTGCGCCACGGCGATGGCACGTACGTCGCCAGCCTGCGGCCTGAGACGCTGCTGGAGTCGCTGTCGTTCGCTGCCGAGGTCGCGCAGGACGAGGCGATCGCGGAGCAGTTCGAGGTGCGCCGGCTGCTCGAGCCGGCTGCCACGGCGCTCGCCGCGACGCGGATCAGCGACGAGCAGCTCGCGGAGCTGGTCTCCTGCATCGACCGGATGGAACGGGCGGACACCCCCGAGGACCTCGTCCGCGACGACATCGACTTCCACGACACGATCGTCGCGGCCGCCGGCAACCAGACGCTCGCCTCGCTCTGCCGCGGCCTCTCCAGCCGCACCGCGCGGGTGCGGGTCTGGCGGGTGGCCGTCGAGGAGGGGGCCGTCGAGTGGACGCACTCCCAGCACCGCGCCATCTATCGCGCACTGGTCGAGCGCGACAGCACGCTCGCGCTCGCCGCCGCGACCGTGCACGTCGCCGACGTCGAGCGGTGGCTGCGCCGCTGGCGGGGGGCGACCCCCTGAACCACGCGGGGCGCCGCCGTCTCTTCGAGGAGAGATTGGACCTCTCGTCGGATGATTGCCGTCTCGCTGCCCGAGCCTCGCTT
>WHSP01000386.1 GCA_009380025.1 Gemmatimonas sp.
CCTCAGCGGGTCTACGAGGAGGTGTGCCCGCTTGAGCGGTGGCCTGATGTCGCTTCGACATAGATCTTGGGAACCGGCGACCGGATCATCCGGGGAGACTGGGCAAGAGAGGCGGTCAGAAATCGGCTAGGGATCGAGCCGGTCGAGATGGCGACGGGACACTGTCCTCATGTTTCCCGGCCCACAGAGCTTGCGGACCTCCTCATTGGACAGTAGTCGCTCAGGCTTGGTGACATGGATAGTCAAATGGTTGTCTTTCAGCACCTGCTCGGAATTCCTACACGCGATAGGGGGTCGTCTTTCCTGATCCAATCGCCGCCTCAGGTACGCAGAGGAGAGACTTCAGCCATTTCTGTGCTCGCCTTGTTGTTCCCTTTTTGTTCCGCAGACGAGCGCAATACCAGGCAACACCACGACAGACATGTCAGGAAACCTCCAAAAGTAGTTCTGAGCTGCGAAAACGGGCGTTCCCGCAGGTAACGTGTTTGCGCGGATCCTCGCTTACAACGCAGGGGTCGGCGGTTCGAACCCGTCACCGCCCACGAGACAAAGTCGCAGGTCAAGGAGGCTGTCTCAGAAACCCCGAAAGCCCCACTGTCGGCGGGAGCATCGAAGGGAAGGGCGCCGACGTTGACCAGATGGGCGAGCGCGTCGGGGTCGCGGTCCCAAGGATGAGCGTC
>WHSP01000387.1 GCA_009380025.1 Gemmatimonas sp.
AGCGCTCGGCGAGGCGGTGCTGACGCATCCCAACATCGAGCTCCGTCCCGAGGCCCGAGCGGATATCGAGGCCGGGCGGGTGGATGCGCGCCTGCTCGGGGTGCTGCTGTTCCTCGCATCCGAGCACCGGCTCGGCTCGGTCGGACCGTTCGCGACGGGACACTCCCTCTACGTCGAGGGGACCAACCGGATCTCCAATCACGCCTACGGGCGCGCGGTCGACATCCCCATCGTCGATGGGGTCGCGGTCTCGCCTTCGAATGAGTCCGCCCGCGCCGCGGCGCAGTCGCTCCTGTCGCTCGACGCGCCGCTTCGGCCGGACGAGCTCGGAAGCCCGTGGGACTTGGCGTCCCCCGGAGCCTTCACCGACTCGAGCCATCAAAACCATCTCCACGTTGCTCACTCGGAGGACGGCTCGTGAGGGATCGCAAGTACAAAGACCACCCGCTCGTGAAGCTGTTCACCGACCCAGACGAGCTCCTGGCGCGGCTCGCACGAGAGGCAAGCGAACTCCTGGGCGCTCTGACCCCCTGCCTTGTGCTGATTGGTCTCGCGCTGCTGCTAATCAGCGTTGCGATCACGGCGAGACGAGTCGCGCGAGCCGGGCGGTGGGCGGACGCTGCACGCCGCATCAAGATCCTGGCGCCGCCGGAGGTTGCAGCATCGGGTGCGCTCACG
>WHSP01000388.1 GCA_009380025.1 Gemmatimonas sp.
CCAAGGTCTCCCCCGACGACAGGGGTCTGCTACTGGGCGCTCCGGTGCCTACCCAGGCGGGACTCACACCCACTGGCTTGGTCCAGCTTGCAGGACACAACATGAACCGAACTTTTATTTGATCGCTGTGGTGGCGAGAAGTGGAGGACCCGACGATGTGCGCCCACGAGCCACGGTGCCCAGGAGCGGACAGCCCCGGCCGCGATGAGGCACGCACCGTGGCGACTCACCCACAGCAGGGGTGGAGTCTCCTCTGCAATGGGGGCGTTCTCTTCGAGGACACGGGCGAGTTGCTGCCGAGCGGCCGGGTCGTCGCCCCGCACCGGCCGACCGACCGACCCAAGGCCGCCAGCGCAGCCTGAAACGCTGGCACGCCCGCCCCGTTTTTTGGCCGTCCGCTGGACGCCTCGATACGTGCTACGTTGTGCCACATGGACGTCTCGGTTCGTGAGCTGCGGAACCATACGGGTGCTCGCTGACCTAGCCCCGGGCCTGCACATCCACGAGGCCTAGAGGTACTGACCACAGAGGTTGGTGACGCCCTGGCGGTGACGCCGTGGTCGCCTCGGGTTCAGGAGTCGGTAGCGAGCTCGGTGACGGGCGGGCACGCGCAGACCAGGTTCCTGTCGCCGTAGGCCTGGTCGATCCTGCGAACCGGTGACCAGTACTTC
>WHSP01000389.1:0-396 GCA_009380025.1 Gemmatimonas sp.
CCTGGCCGAGATCCTGGTCGAGGACCCTCACGACCTGGTGCAGAAGGCCGTCGGAGGGTTGCTCCGCGAGGCCGGCAAGAAGGACCCGGCGGCGCTGCTCGCCTTCCTCGATCGCCACGCGGCGCGGATGCCCCGGACCATGCTCCGCTACGCGATCGAGCACCTGGGCGAGGACCGGCGCGCCCGCTACCGGGCGGCGACGGCGCCGTAGCGGCTCCCGGGTCCCGGGTGGCGGCGCTACCCTGCGCCCGATCGCCGGAGTAGCTCAGCTGGCAGAGCAGCCGCCTTGTAAGCGGCAGGTCAGGGGTTCGAGTCCCCTCTCCGGCTTCTGGGAAACCGGCATGGCTATGCGGTTCTTGCGTTGCCATGACGGCGATGGTTGGAAGGGGGTGGGTC
>WHSP01000389.1:406-666 GCA_009380025.1 Gemmatimonas sp.
CTCAGCGCTATGCGGGGTCGTCCCGCGCTATGCGGGGCGGTTGCCCGCCCGTCGCTGGTCGGTTCGCGCCGACAGGCTCCAGCGTGTGTTGGTCGGATGGCTGATCTGGCCGAGGACCCACGGGTCGCTTGGGCCGCCGAGCATGCTGGCTCGCTCCTCGCGCCCCTTGGTGGCCGATGGCTGCATGTGCAGGGGGTCGTGAGAGGCGATAGAGGCCTCGATCGCGCTTCCCGATGCGGAGCGCTCCTGGCTGGTCTCCG
>WHSP01000038.1 GCA_009380025.1 Gemmatimonas sp.
GGAGCGGCGAGGAAGCGTAACGCAGAGCTGCGCGATTTATCAACGGCCTTCTAGTACGACGTAGGCCCCGGCCAGCGTCCGGGTGTGGGTAAGACTCAAATGAGCGCGGCGAACTCCGCGGGAGCCCGCCAATCGTCCAGCCTCGCCGTGGAGGAGGAGGCAGGGAGCCCCCGACGACTCGGCGATTACCTCGGCGTCGTGCCAGGTCACGCCACAGGACCACCCGGTCCCGAGTGCTTTGAAGACCGCCTCTTTCGCGGCAAATCGGGCCGCGTACGACTCCGCCGGAGAATGAGTGGAGCGACAATGCGACAGCTCGCGATCAGTGAACAGGCGGACTGACGCCCGGTCCGGATACCGCAGAAGAAGCCGGGCGATGCGTTCAACCTCGACGAAGTCGATTCCGATACCGATAATCATGAGCGTTCCACGAGGATTCGAGCCGGGAAGAATACGCGACGAGGGGCGTGGTCTCAACGGCAGCCGGCATACTCCTCGCAAGAATACGAGGCTTGTGCTACACTGTGATTCGCCGTGGACGGAGAACCGGAGGAAATCCTAGGTGCCGCGAGCTCGGACACGACGACAGTTCTGGGTCGCGGTTGTAGTACTGGCGGGTTGCCTGTCCGGATTGGCAGTCGGCCTGTTCCTCGTACGATTCCTGATGTAACGACTCACCGGATCGGAATGCCGTAAAACCGAGTATGAGGAACCGTACGGCACGACCTCGGCAATTTTCTACACCATGTCACCGAAGCACATAGGCTCGAGCTTTCTGGGAGCTGCCGTCCTCCTCGGGGTCGCAGCGGCTCAGGTACCACCCGAGGCCCCGCCAATCGCCGCTTCGGCACCGGTGTCGGCTGCGGCGGATGCGCCCGAGCGCCGACCCGTCAGCCCAGAAGTCGCGGACCTGCGCGACGACGTCGACCGGATCGTGCGGGGATCCGGGTGGCCTGGCGCGTCGTCCAGCTTGCTCGTCGTCTCCCTCGATCGAGGGGACACCCTCTACTCCGTCAATCCGGATCTGCCTGTCGCGCCGGCCAGCAACATGAAGCTCTACAGTACGGCCGCCGCGCTGTACTATCTCGGGCCGAACTTCCGTTACTCGACATTTGCACTGGCGGACGGCGAGATCGTCGACGGGGCGATCGTGGGCGACCTCGTGCTGTACGGCACCGGCGATCCAGCAATTTCGAGCCGGATGCTCGACGGCGCGCTCAACCCCTTGCGGGCCCTTGCGGACTCCCTCGTTGCCCAGGGCATAACAGAAGTTCATGGGGACGTCGTGGGCGATGGAAGCTACTTCGACGATTCGTGGATCGCCGACGGGTGGCGGGAGGAGTACCGGCTCTCCTCCTACTCCGCGCCGATCGGAGCGCTCTCGCTGGCGGAGAACATCGTCGGCATCCGGGTCACCCCGGGCCCGGCCGGCGAACCCGCTCAGATCCGCACCATACCGGAGACCGATGGGCTCCTCATCCAGAACAATGTGCGAACCGTAGGTAGCGGGCGATCCTCGATCCGGTTCGAGTACGACCCCCAGGGTCTGGTGATCGAAGGGCAAATCGCGCGAGGTCACCCCGGCGTCGCGCGAACGGTGACCGTGGTGGACCCTGCGAACTTCGCGGCCGCGGCGTTCCGAGCCGTCCTCGAAGAGGCGGGTGTTCGCGTTCATGGCAACGTACGCACGATCCGGAATCCGGCAACGTCACCGATCGGTAGGGGCGCGCGCGGCCAGGCGAGAGAGGGCGAGACGGCGGCAGTGCCGCGAGTGCTGGGGACACACCTGTCGCCAACGCTCGCCGAAGTCGCAACGGTGACGAACCACATCAGCCAGAACCTCTTCGCCGAGGCCATGTTCAAGACCGTCGGTCGGGTCGCCCTCGGGGAGGGCAGCTTCGAGGGTGGGGCGAAGGCCGTTCAGTACTTTCTCGAGTGCGAGAGGCCGGTCGATTTCAGCGGCGTCCGGTTCGTCGACGGCTCGGGCCTCTCGCCGCTCAATCGCGTCACCGCCCGATCGACCATCCACCTGCTCGACCTGATGACCCGTACGGACGTGTGGGAACCCTTCTTCCACTCCCTTCCGCTGGCCGCTTCGCCCAACGGAGACCACAGCCTTCGGAGCCGAATGGGAGGGACAGCGGCGGCGCGAAACCTACGCGCCAAGACCGGGACGATCTCGAACGTCTCCAGCCTCTCCGGCTACGTCAGGGCGGCCAACGGCGAGTTCCTCGCGTTCAGCATCATCGGGAACGAGGTCCCGTCGACCTGGCAAGCGAAGCGAGTCGAGGACCAGATCGGCGCTCGGCTCGCCCGCTTCGACCGGCCGCTGGAGCCAGCGGCCGCTGAAGTCACCGTCGTCGAAGAGTCGCGTGCTACGAACGAACCAGCTGCCACCGAGGAAACAGTCCAGGGTTCGATCGCTCCCGGGGAGCCGACAGGGCAGGACCAGGCCGAGCCCGAGGAGCCCACGGCCCGGACCCATCGCGTCAATCGCGGCGACACCTTAGACGCCATCGCCCGTCGCTACGGCACGACAGTCGAGGAGCTCGAACGTCTCAACCCCGATGTTCAGCCGCGGCGCCTTCTGTTGGGGCAATTGATCAAGGTTCCGGGATAATCCGCCGAGCGACGACCAGCAACTGGCGCAGTTCGCGTTCGTACCCCGTGTCGGCGGTCAGATCATTGATGCAGACCCCGCCATTACCGACGGCGGAGTGAAGGATACGGCTCCCCCCCAAGGAGATCGCGACGTGCGAGATCCGATCCCTCCGTTCCGCGAAAAAGAGCAGGTCCCCCGGGCGGACTGGACGGAAATCATCTCCCTCGATGGGGACTTCTTCACCGAGATCGGCCTGCTGGTCGGAGTCGCGCGGAAGGTCTATCCCGTGGAGCCGAAATATGGCCTGCACCAGACCGGAACAGTCGGCCCCGCACTGTGTGATCCCTCCCCACAGATAGGGTGTCCCCTCCCAGCCTTGGGCGGTCCTGACAACCGCACGACCATCCGCCGGAAAGCGGACCGGCAGATCCGCCACCGGAACGGCGGCACCTCGGACTTCGCCTGTTCGTCCGTCGGGAAGAATCGCGGTTCCATCGGCGACGGCGACGCGGGCGCCCCACGGAAGGCGGACCGCGACGCGGTCCTGCGCAGTGACGAAGTCCGCACCGAGGGAGATGTGCATGGTTCCTTCGGAGCCGATCTCCCATGCGCGGGCTTCGGCCTCCGAGACGCAGCGCAGGTAGCCGCGATGGATCCAGCCGAGATACCCGTCCGACGAGCGGCATTGATGCCAACGCCCGTGGTCTCGCAGGACCGTCACCCGGTGACCCAAAAGCGCCTGCGACAGGGGAGGCTCGGAAATGAGGGGCCCGGCGAGCATGGGTGCGGTGGCGGCGATGACGATCGCGTGCGGAGACCCGCGCTCCTCGGAGGGGAGCCGCTGCACTTCGTCTCTCACCTCCAGATCGATTTCGAGCGTGGCGATGCGGTTACGCAAGGCTTCGACCGCCGCGGGAACCGACGATGCACCGAAGACGACCAGCGTTGAATTCTCGCGTGCAACATCGACTTCGAACACCCCGACTCGCGGATCCGGGACGTGTTCCCGACGTATTTCGTCAACCACTCCGTAGATTCGTTCGATCATCCCCACCCTTCCGCCGCCCTGGTCTCGAGCACTTCGAGGACGAGCTCGATGTGCCGACTCGTATTGTAGAGATGTGCCGCGATGCGTATCCCCCCTTCGCGGACCGAGCAGACGACGCCGGCCCGCTGCAACTCCCGGTACACGCGCTCCACCGCCGGCGGGCGAAAGCTGACGATACCCGATCGTCGCGATGGGTCGAAGCTACTCAGCGACGACACCTCCGGGTGCTCCAGGATCCAGTTGCGCAACGGCTCCAGCAGCGCGTCCACGTGGTTCCGGATCCCGGAGACCCCGGCTTCGAGCAACACCGAGACGGATTCCGCGAAGCCGATCAGGTCCTGTTGCGCGAGCGTTCCGACTTCGTAGCGGCTCGCGTCCGGGACAAACCCCCATTCGTACCCGGTGAGCGCTTCGAACTCGCGCCCTGCGTGCATGCTGTACCAACCGATGAACTGCGGGTCGAGCCGCTCCTGGATCTCGCGTCGAACGAACGCGAAGCCGGACCCAAACGGGCTACACAGCCACTTGTGTCCACCGGTGGCGACGACGTCCGCACCGCTCTGCCGGACATCCATCGGCAGGCAACCGAGAGACTGGATCGCGTCGACGACCAGGAAGGTGTCGTGCTGCCTGCAGACGCGCCCCAGCCGTTCGAGATTGGCTCGGAAGCCAGTGTGGAATTGGACCGACGAGGTTGCGAGGATCGAGACGCCACCGGCGGCGATCCGTTCGAGGAGCCGGTCCTCGTCGGGCCAACCCTCGGCGGTACGCGGTACCAGCTCGAGTCGGAGACGGTCCCGGTTCATCCAGGGGTATACGTTGGCCGGGAACTCACCCTCGCTGGCGAGCACGATCGATCCGCGAGGGACCTGGAGGCCCGTCGCGGCGACGTTGATACCGAAGCTCGTGTTCGGCCCGAGAGCGATCTCCTCCGGAGTCGCTCCGATCAGCCGAGCGGCAGCGGTCCGGGCGTGTTTCGCGGGTTCTACGAAGTCCGCATCGCTCATCGTCTGAACCCGGGCTCGTCGAGCAGCGTAGTCGGTCACGGCCGCCCGTGACCGCTGGGGTAGCGGGCCCAACGAGGCTGCGTTCAGGTAGGCGGAATCCTCGAGCTCGTGGAACTCGGTCTGGCGGATCCGGTCGAAACGGTCCGCGGAATCGATCATCGGGGCTTACTATACGAGAAGGGGCGCGGATGGCCGGAGCTCGGTGCAGTCATTGTGCCGATCTGATTGGCGGAGCCGGCTCGGCCCGGCCGCTGTGCCGACGCTCTCGACGGAGCCCACCCCTTGTGTACGTGATCCATCGTTCCCATTACCCCCCGGTCTTATGGAGATCAACTCGATCCGGCGCCAGAAGCGGCGGACCGACCGCCTGAATCTATATGTCGATGGTGAATTCCGGCTGACGATCGCTGCGGAGGTGGCTGTTCGGCGTGGTCTCAGGCCAGGGCACGCCCTGGACGAAGCCGAACTCACCGCGCTTGCCGAAGAAGACGCACGGTGGCGGGCCAGAGAGTCAGCACTCCGCCTGCTCTCGTATCGTCAGCGCTCGGAGAACGAGATCAGACGGAGGCTGGCCAGCCGGCATTTCGACCCTGCGACCGTCGAAACGTGCATCGACCACCTGAAGGCTGCGAGTTTGCTCGATGACGAGGCTTTCGCGATCGCCTTCTGTCGGGACCGGCTTCGAAGCCGGCCGAGTGGGCGGGCCAGGCTCGCCGTAGAACTGCGGGCGAAAGGAGTCCGCGACGATGTAGCCCGAGAAGCCCTCGACCAGATCTTCTCGAGTGAAGGTCAAGACGAACTGGAGCTCGCCCGGCAAGCGGCGCACAAGTTCACACGCCCGAGAAACATCGACGCTCTGCGCCTCCGTCGCCGACTGTACGGCTTCCTCAGCCGACGGGGCTTTTCGGCGGACACGATCGCGGCGGTGATGGAGGAGTCGGCTCCTGCGAGCTGATCGTGGCCGGCGGCTACCTGCCGCAGGTGACGTGCGCGTCCAACACGCTGGCTCGATTCGACGTGGCGCTTTGATCGGGTCCCGGGCACGGCACACAGACCGGGTTCAAGCGCGGAATGGTGCGAAATCACGGCGCTCTTCCCCTTGCCCAGCGACCGACCCCGGCGCTTCTTCAAACGGCTGCCGATCGACTCCCGCGAAGCGCTCGATGATTGCATGAAGTCGAGAACAGACACCAAGCCCGTCGTCGGTCGCGTCGCCCCCCACGACGTGCAGCGGGACATTCTGCGCGAGGTCGTTCCGAACCTCGTTCTCTATCAGCTCGAGATGGCACGGATCATTTTCGCCGAAGACGATGAGGCGATGCGCTTCATGGTGACCGACGTGCTGACCGCCGCCGGTCACACCGTCATCGCCCTCGCCGACGGGAGATCGGTCGTCGCGCTCGTTCGAGCCGACCCTCCCGACCTCGTCGTCCTCGACTATCGAATGGGCGCCCCCGATGGCTTCGAGGTTTGTCGTCAGATCAAAGACGATCCTCGCCTGGAGCACGTTCCGGTTCTCCTGCTCACGGCGGAGCACGACGTCGAGGATAGGATCGAGGGGTTCGAAGCGGGTGCCGACGATTACTTACCCAAACCGTTCGACGCGCGCGAACTCGTCGCGCGGGTTCGCGCCTTGTTGCGATTGAGCGAACGCGGGCGGGGGCTCAACCCGACGACCGGTCTCCCCGGTGGCGCGTCCATAGAGCGCGAGTTCGAACGGCGGCGAATGGCCGACGCCCCCTTCACCCTCTGCTATCTCGACCTCGACCACTTCAAGGCGTTCAACGATCGCTTCGGGTTTGCGACCGCGAATGCCCTGATCGAGGATGTGGGTCGTATCCTTCGCCAACTGGTCGCAGGATCGGAGGACTTCGCCGGCCACATCGGGGGGGATGACTTTGTCATCATTTGCTCGCCGAGTGCTGCACGGCCACTCGTGGAGCGCGCACAAAAGCTGGTGGTTAGGGCCCTGAGCCGTTACGTCGGTCCGGAAATCCTGAGGAAGGGGGCGTACGCCGGGCGACTGCGTGACGGCCAGGAGGCTCAGGTACCGCTGACGGGGCTCGCCGCGGCGCTTCTGCATCTGGATCCAGGAACGATGCCGCCGCTCATGCGATTGGGCGAGATGGCGGCAGATGCGAAGCAACTCGCGAAGCAGGCCCCGAAGGACGGTGTCGTGGAGGTCTGGGTCACAGATTGACCGGGTCAGCGCCGCCGTCGGCCTGATCGGGTGGAGGGGGGCGGCCGAGTAGCAACTCCCGGAACTCATAGATGATCACGCCATCGTCCGTCACTTCGGAGTTCACCCGCCACCCATCATCGAGCGAATGCAGGATCTTCTCGGCCCTCAGCAACGACCATCCCAGAGACGCCGCGACTTCGGTCACCGTCAGGACGCCGTTCCGCTCTGAGGCCAGCTTCAGTACCGGCCTCTGTAGGGACGAGATCATCGCCGCTCGCCGTTGCTCTCTTGCCCGGTTCGCCGCCCTGTGCAGAACGACCGCCCCACTCGCGCCCAGAACACCGAACGCGAAGAGGAAAGGCTCGAGTTCGATCGCGCCGATGGTGAGCATCAGCGTGCCGATGATGAAAAGCATCACCGACCAGCTCCGCCGCACTCCCTCCGAAACCCCGGAATAGCGGACCTCGGGCTGTGCCGCCTGGGCCGTTTCTGAAGGCATCACGAACGCGCCTCGGCCGAACTTCCCCCATCCCTTGCCGCAACGCGGACAGATACGGTGGTCGCGGCGGAGCCCGTAATAAAGCAGTCCGCCCGCACCCAATGCATAGGGAAGCGTGAAGAGGGTCGCCCCGACGAGCGCGGCGACATGGGGACCGCGGGTGAAATAGGGAAGGCCGTGACCACGGTACTCACAGCGTGGGCAGATACCGTTCGTGCGCAGATACAGCTCCGATCGAGGGCCGAGAAACTCTGCCGGAACATCAGCCCGAGCGTCACCCGTCCAACGAACGACCGCGCCACAAGTATCGCAGTGAGGGCGGCCGGTGGGGATCGATGCCCCGCAGGTGGAACAGTACATGCCTCGATGCTCGGGTTTCTCGTCGCCCTCGGGCGACCGGGGACGTCCTACTTCTGATACGCCCGAACCGGCTCGAAAGATTCACCCTCACCACACCCAGGATTCTGCCCGCGATGCCGGCGACCAGAAGCGAACCGCCGGGCTTTCCCGCGACCATTCCCTCCCCTGGGTCTCTGCAGCAACTGCACGAGGTGATGGTGCGATGCACACGTTGCAGCCTCTTCATGAACCGCACCCAGGTGGTGCCCGGAAGCGGTCCCTCTCGGCCCGATATCCTGTTCGTCGGGGAGGCGCCGGGGGCCAGTGAGGATCGGGAAGGGATCCCCTTTGTCGGCAGGTCCGGTGAGCTGCTGGAGGCGATGCTCGAGGTCGCCGGCATCTCGAGGGAGGAGGTTTTCATCGCCAACGTGATCCGCTGCCGGCCCCCCAAGAATCGGAACCCACGGGCCGCCGAACTCCGTGCCTGCAGGGGATGGATGGAAGAGCAAGTGCGGCTGCTGAATCCCAGAATCGTGGTTTCGCTCGGGAGATATGCGCTTCAGCACTTCGTCGCGAAGGCTCGCGTGACGGAGGTCCAGGGGCGGCTTCGGAAGGTTGCATACAGTGGGGGAGAGATTCGGCTGCTCCCGCTCGTTCACCCGTCGGCAGTGCTGCGGGACCCGAGCTTCCGACCGAAGTACGAAGAACAGTTCCGCCGGTTGGGCCGGCTGCTCCGATCAGGATCCGGTGACTAGAAGGCCGTTGACGGGGAGTATCGACGCGCGATCGACCTGGAAGACCCACTCGTATCGGGCGCCCTACCACCGTGAGCGATTCCCCCGAGTGTCGATGTGGATGTAGGGGCCATGGGTATCGGTCGTCGGGTAGGTTCCGGCGCCGCCGACCAGCTCGGGAAAGCGGCCTTCCACCCTCTCCACCGCACGCATCATCACGCCCGCATCATTCAGATCGATCCGTCCATCCCCGTTCAGATCGTCCATCTGACCGTCTTGATCGTTGTCGATCCAGACATCGGCAGCGTCTCCCCACATGTGCCGTGAAAGTGCCGCGCGCCCGTCGCCACCGGGACCATTGTAACGTGGCGTTCGGAAGCCGCTCATGACGTGGAGGCTCTCGGCGCGAATCCCCATCGCGTTCAACTCGTTCATCACGAGCTCCAGCTTGTCGATGAGCTGGAGATTCAGCGCCACGTACTTGGGCCAGACGTCGAACTGGTTCTTGGTCAGGAACTGACCGAGGGTCAGGTGATCGGAGATCCCGAGGTCCTGATTGTCTGGCGTCACCTCGATGAATGCGACGGGCGGCGCGTAGGCGTCGGTCCGTTGGGCTCCCTGGGTCGGGTACTCTCCGATCTCGTAGCCGTTCAGGTGTCCGTCCCGCTGCAGACTCGCTGGCGCCATCGCGATGATCGTGGCTGTTGCGCCCGTTTGGCTCTCCAACCGCCAGACGCCGGACTCCACGGGGCCAACCACCGCATCGGCTACCGATTCCTCCGGAGCCACCACGGCCTCCGCCACGACCGCTCCGGGTGCGGGCACACCGAGCACGGCGGGTCCAGAAGGCTGGTCGTCATCGGGATCCCCGTTCGACGGGGCAGCCTCGGCGCCGGTCAGCCCTCCCATCGAGGCTGCGGTAGTCGTTTCCGCGCCCCCCACGTCCGTCGTCTGATCGCCGGGAGCCGTCCGTGCCGCGTCTCCGAGGATGGGCGATTGGACCATCGACCCATGAAGTAGCGTCCAACTATGACCAAGTTCCCATCCGTCGCCGACCGAGGCGAGCATCGTTGCGTCGACCGGTTGGCCCGGTTCGATCAGAACGACCCGCAGCGCCCCGCTCCGCCCGAACCCCGTAGCGGGCCTTGCCTCCTCGAGCGGCTCCGTCGGCAGACCGGCACTTTGCGGCTCGCGAGGTACAAACTGAGCCGCTATCGGCGACGCGAACGAACCGAGTGCTACGATCGTGAGTACGGACGTCCGCTTCGTCTTCATCGTCAGGAGTTCTGGTTGATGAACGCTCGCACGGCGTTACTGGCACTCGGGCGGCATGATTTCTACATTCCCTCGCCCTGCAGATCATACGCCGTCCGTGACGGAGAGAACAACCCTGGTGCTGATCTCGAATGAGTGAATCGGGTCCGTCCGCGAGCCGGCCGCTTTCATCCGGCTCCCCACCAGCCGAGCGCCTCGCCCTGATCATCCTGGACGGCTGGGGCCTTCGCGAGCCCGCGGACGACAACGCGGTCACCCTCGCGGCCACGCCCAACTGGGACCGCCTTTGGTCGAGCGGCGAATACCCGAGGGCGCGGCTCACCACCCAGGGCGTTGCCGTTGGCCTCCCGGAAGGCCAGATGGGCAACTCCGAGGTCGGACATCTGAACCTCGGCGCTGGCCGCGTGGTCGTGCAGTCCCTGCTGCGCATCTCGCGGGCGATCGAATCGGGAGACTTCTATCAGAACGAGCCGCTCGTCTCCCTCATGAAGCGCGTTCGGGAGCGAAAACGGACGCTGCACCTGCTCGGGTTGATCGGCCCGGGTGGGGTTCATGCGGTCGACTCGCACCTGCTTGCGCTCTGCGAACTGGCCTCGCGCCACAAGACCCCGAACGTCCGCATCCACGCGTTTCTGGATGGGCGGGATACGCCGCCGCGATCGGCCCGCGACTTCCTGACCGAGCTCATCGGTCGCTCCAACAACGGCGACGGATGCCGCATCGCCACCGTCATGGGCCGCTACTGGTCTATGGACCGCGACCGGCGCTGGGATCGAACCGAAAAGGCCTATCGTGCGATGGTCTACGGCGAGGGCATCCCGACCAGCCATCCGGTAGCCGCAGTCGAAGAGGCGTACGAATCCTCGGAGACCGACGAGTTCATCTCCCCCCGTGTGATCGTCGGCGCGGACCACGAGCCCCTGGGCCGAATCCAGGATGGAGACGGGATCGTATTCTTCAACTTCCGGGCGGACCGCGTCAGGCAGATTTCGCGCGCCCTCGCAGAGGAGGACTTCGCTCACTTCGATCGGGGGGAGGATCGTCCGCGGGTCGACATCGTGACCATGACCGAGTACGACGCTGACTTTCCGCTCGACGTTGCCTTCCCTCCGCAGGACATGAGGAACATCCTCGCGGACGTCCTGGAGCAGACCGGCCGAACCTCCTTCCGAACGGCGGAGACCGAGAAGTACCCGCACGTGACGTACTTCTTCAATGGGGGTATCGAGGAAGCGAAAGTCGGCGAGGTGCGCAGAGTCGTTCCTTCGCCCAAAGTGGCGACGTACGACCTCGAGCCGGAGATGAGCGCGAAGCAAGTCACGGGCGCGCTGATCGAGGCGCTCGAAGCAAGGACCTTCGACATTCTGGTGTGCAACTACGCAAACCCCGACATGGTCGGACATACGGGCGTCCTCGAGGCGGCGATTTCGGCAGTCGAGACGGTCGACATGCAACTCGGGCGGGTGCTCTCGGTAGCCGAAGCTACCGGGACGACGCTGCTGGTGACTGCCGACCATGGGAACTGCGAGCAGATGTGGGACCCCGAGACCAACGGACCGCACACGGCGCACACGACCAACCAGGTCGGCATCGTCCTGGTCGAGACGCCGGGGAACGAGTCGGCCGAAGGTCTCGAGGAGGGCGCGTTGTGCGACGTGGCCCCGACCATCCTCGCCCTCCTCGGCATCCCGCAGCCCGCGGAGATGACGGGACAGGATCTTCGAGTCCCGCGTTCGGAATCCACCTCACCCGATGCTTCGAAGTGGTGAACTTCTTGCACCGCGGCCCCTCGCAAAGGTAGCTTCCCAACACGTCGGGGCCCCGGATCAACTCCGGGGCCGCTTTTTCACCAGACCAACAATGCAATGCGACCCGTCCGCCTACTGACGGTTGGACTCATGCTCGCACTTCTGCCTGCGGGGCTCGCGGCGCAGAGCGTTTCCTCACCTTACCGATTCATCGAGACCAGGCACTCTCCCGGCATTTTCGGCGGGTATCTGCTCACCGACTCGGGGGCCCTGGACCTCGGGCCCCGCTCGGCGCCAACCTTCGGCGTTCGATACGGCCTCTACCTCACCGGCCCGCTCTCCGTCGAGGCCAGCCTCGGGTTCGCGTCGACGGACCGTCAGTTGTACGCCAGGACGGCCACAGGCGGGCAGACTCTGCTTACCCCTCTAGGCGAGGTCAACACGTTTCTCCTCATGGCTGACGGCGCCCTCAAGCTTCGGATTACCGGAGCCCGCGCGTGGCGAGGAATCGCGCCCTTTGGGCTGCTCGGCGCCGGCCTCGTCGCGGACCTCGGTTCGAGCGACGCGCGCGAGGCAGCGATCCCTGAAGAGCAGCGCTTCGACATCGGCCCCTCGTTTGCAGCATTGGGTGGCCTCGGAACGGATTTCTTCGTGGGCGACAGTTTTTCTCTTCGTGTGGACGTCCGCGACTACCTCTGGCGCCTGTCGTATCCCGCCGGGCTGACGGGCTTGGACGAAAACGAGAGCGATTGGACAAACAACGTCATGTTCACGCTCGGAGGCGCGATACACTTCTGAAGGTGGGGGGGATCGATGGCTACGGACTTCGGCGGCGACCTCTATGATTTCCAGAACATGTCCGACGACGAGATCCGGGCCCTGGTCGTGGATCAGCTCCGCGAGTACCCGAACCTCGCCGCCGACGAGATCGACGTACGGGTCAAGGACGGGACCGTGACGCTGGAGGGCCGCGTAGGCACCGATGCTGAGGTGCAGGTCGCGACCGAGGCCCTCGATGACGTTCTGGGTCTGGACAACTTCGAGGTCGAGCTGGTGGTGGATGAGCTCCGGCGTGGGGACGCGCCCGCGGCGGCGGACGATGCGATCGCCGAGGACGAGGAGGTCGAAGATCAGATCGGCGAGCCGGATGCCCAGCAATCGGACACTGCGGAGCACCTGGTCGAGCATCTCGATTCGGAGACGTTCGGCACGCATGATATCGGCCGGGCGATTCGCGACGCATCGTCCTACTCGCCGCCCGATCGGCCGATCTCGGATGGATACGGGTCCCGCGAAGACCACTGACGACCGGCATCGCCTCGTCATCAGTGCCGAGCCCATAGCCGACTCACGCGGGCGACTTCAAGGCTGGCCGGAGAGCGGCTGCCCGCCGCCCGACTCTACCGCTCGCCCAAGCGGTCCTCGGGAAGTTCCCCAGTCTCCCCCCTCGCCGGACCGACCCGAAGGTTGCTGATCACGCCTTGTATCCCTTCGGTTTCCCAAGCATCATCCCAGGCGTAGCGCGCTTCCAGATAGTCGCCCACCTCCCCGGACAAGGTGACGATCCCACGGCGTACGTTGACGCGGATACCATCGGCCGACAGAGAGGTGTCTTCGAAGAGTCGGCGCCGGACGAGGTGTCGAAGCTCGTCGTCGCTCAACATCCGATGATAGCCTTCGACGTGGGACAATCGACCTTCGGCCCAGGGGTCTCTCAGCGCTCTGCCACGATCGTAGCGTTCGCGATCGTAGCGTTCGCGATCGTAGCGCGCCGGGAGCTCGAATCCGGAATATCGTGGGTCGAACGGGTCGCCCCACCAGCGAGGCGGTCGCCGAGGGAATCCCTGCGGTCCCCATGAACGGTCGTCTTCGGCTCGCTCCCAACCGGGCGAGCGTCTCGGCTCGTCGGGCCACCTGTCGTACCATGCCATCGCACCCTCTCTCGCATACGTTCCTGGTCTGCCGGGGGGGTCAATCCGCACACCCTTGGTAGGTGTTGGGGGGGAGCAAATCACGTTCCCGGGACTGCCTTGATCCGTTTCACTCGTTCGGATACCTTCGGGTCCCGACCCTCGATCGTTCGCTCGCATGAAGTCTGAAGCCCCCCGCGATGTCGGGCTCGTCCTCGCTGGCGGTGCGAGTAAGCGGATGGGCTCGCCGAAGGGGCTCGCCTTCGTGGGCGGCGAGGCGATCGTCGTGCGCGTACTCCGGACCCAGCGCGAAGTAATGCGGGATTGCCTGATCTCCGCGAATGAGCCTGAGCTCTTCGAGAGCCTGGGCGCTCGTGTGATCGCCGACTCGAGGCCAGGATCGGGCCCGCTCGCGGGAATCGAGGCCGGCCTCCGCTGGGTGAAGGACGTCGGTGCAAGGGGAGTCTTCTGCACTCCTTCCGATGCCCCGTTTCTCGATGCCCGGCTGATCCGAACGATCCTCGATCGTGCCGGCGAACAGCAGGCGGTGGTGCCCATGAGCACAGGGCCACTCGGGCACGAGCCACTGTTCGGGTGGTACTCCGTCGATGTGCTGCCGCTGCTCGACTCGGTGCTGAATGCCGGGCGCTTCGCGACACACGAATTCGTCGCCTCCCTCTCGGCCGTCGACCACGTCCCCCTTTCGGTGGTCCGCACGATCGGCGACCCAGATCTCTTGTTCTTCAACGTCAACACCCCCGGAGACCTCGAAGTCGCGCGACGAAAGGAGGATGCGAATCGACGCTCGCAAGGCTGACTGGCTGAACGTCCGGGAGGCGGTGGAGCGCGTCGTCGCCGCCGTACCCGAACTCGATTCGGAGGAAAAGCCGATTCGTGAGGCTGCCCGGAGGGTCCTCGCAACCGATCTTGTCGCACCCGTCGACGTCCCCCGCTGGACGAACAGTGCGATGGACGGGTTCGCGGTGAGGAGTCGGGATGTGGAGGGGGCATCCGCCGAAGCTCCTGTGGAGTTGCCGGTGGTGGATGATATTCCGGCTGGTGGCTTTCCGCGCTCGGCTCTGCCGGCCAGGGCCGCAGCACGGGTGATGACTGGAGCGCCGGTTCCCGAGGGCGCCGACTCGGTAATCCGCGTCGAACACACGGACGGCGGATCGGACGTCGGGAACCAGCGGGGTAGGGTTCGGATCTTCGACCGTCAGGACGCCGGGAGGAATCTGCGAAAGAGAGGCGAGGACCTACGGGAGGGATCGATCGCAATCGGTCGCGGATCGATCATGACGCCTGGGGCGATCGGCGTCGCGGCCTCCCTCGGACGAGCGACCCTGCCGGTCGTTCGGGCGCCGCTCGTTGCCCTGCTCACATCGGGCGACGAGCTCGTCGAGGTGGATCGATTCGAGGAAGTGATCGCGGGTCGGAAGATCGTCTCGTCGAATAGCTATACCTTGCGCACACAGCTGGAAGACGCCGGATGCTCCGTACGCTACCTCGGGATCGCGGCGGACACGAAAGAGAGCCTGAGGGAGGCGCTGCAGGGCGCGCGCGGGTGCGATGCGCTCGTCACCAGCGCTGGCATCAGCGTCGGGGAGCACGATCACGTCAAGACGGTGCTGGAGGAGCTCCAAACTGACTTCCACTTCTGGCGCGTGCGAATCCGGCCCGGCTCACCCTTCGCCTTCGGAACCGTGGGTGACCTGGGCGGGATCCCGTGGTTCGGACTGCCAGGCAACCCCGTCTCTTCGATGGTGACTTTCGAGATCCTCGCTCGACCGGCACTACTCCGTATGGCCGGCCATACGAACCTCTTCCCAGCGACGGTCCGGGCTCATCTCGAGCAGGACGTGGCGGCACAACAAGGGCTGACGCAGTTCGTCCGCGTGCAGCTCACCCCCGACGGTGAGGGCGGGTGGACGGCACGGACAACGGGCCCTCAAGGCTCCGGCATCTTGCGATCATTGGCAGAAGCGGACGGCTTATTGATCGTACCGGATCAGGAAGGACCAGTCCCCGCTGGCGCGAATCTACCCGTCATTCCGCTCGACCCGACGTGGAGGATGCTGATCCCGAACGTAAGTTATTGAGGCGAAAGGGTATCAGCTATCGCTTCGGCGGGACACGGCCTCCGTCTGCAGATCAGCGTCGCTTCCGGGCGACCCCCAACACTGGGTGGCATGCGGATGGAGCCTTCCGTTGCTCGCCAGTGCGGTGCTCCAGGCGCGGACGGGGTTGCCACGGAGGGTCGTGAAGCGGCCACCCGCCTCTTCGACGATCGGAAGGATGGGGGCGAAGTCCCAATGGGCACCGCAGGCTGGATCGGCGAGCACCTCCGCTCGACCGGTGGCGACCAAGACGTAGCCGAAGCAGTCGCCCCAGGTTCGGGCGAACCGACCCGAGTCGACGAGGTTCTGGAAGCCCTTGCGGCCTGCTGGGGTCGCCCAATCCCTCCAGTACTCGAGGCCTGATGTGACGATGCGGGCTTCGGCCGGATCGTCACACCGGGAGACCTCGACACGCTTTCCTCCTCGCCAACACCCGGCCCCGGTAGCAGCAACGACGGTATCATCCAGGACGGGGAAGTGGGCGCACCCCAGGATGGGCCGATCGTCGAGCTCAAGGGCGAGAAGCACGCCATAGAGGGGAACTCCGGAGGCGAACGATCGCGTTCCGTCTATCGGGTCGATGATCCAGCGATAGCGGCTACGGGCGGGCTTCTTGGCCCCCTCCTCGCCGAAGATGCCGTGGTCCGGGTAGGTCTCCTCGATCGCGCGATGGATTCGCTCCTCCGCCGCCCGGTCGGCTTCCGTGACCTCGCTGCCGTCGTCCTTGAACTCGACGACGACGCCCTCGAACCGTTCGAGCGTGACCTCGCCCGCCGCCACGCTCGTTCGGACGGCAAAGTCCATGAGGGTGTCCAGGTCAGGCTTGGACATCTCTCCCGCGAATTGAGTGTTTGCATGCCGGCCCGTGGCCCGTACGGGTCTCGGCAACGCTGAACTTCCGGAGCTGACGGCCGATCGCTGATCGCTGATCGCTCATTGCCGCCTCGATACCGCCGGGTCCCCTCGAATGCAGAAACGGAGCGGAAGGTCGACGGAACGCGTAATCCCCACGCGGGGCCCACGGACGACTTCCGCATCGGAAACGGAGGGGCCAGGAAGGAAGCAGAGGGGTGCCTCTGAAAGACGGTGAGCGTTCATCAGTCCGGTCACGCCGAGCGCTCGACAGAGGTTCCCGGGCCCACGCAAAAGCGCCTCGGCTGGAACCCGGCCTCGCCGACGCCGCGTCACCTGCAACCCCTGAAGGACCGACGCCGCGCGGATCAGTACGGCCGCCGGATGACCCGGCTCGGTGGCGACGGCGTTCAGACACCAGTGTACGCCGTAGATGAGATAGACGTACGCGATGCCGGCCGGGCCGAACATCGCTTCGTTGCGCGGGGTTCTTCCGATCCTCGCGGCGGCGTGGCTCGCCTCGTCTTCCGACCCAACGTACGCCTCGGTCTCGACAATGCGAGCAGCAACGAGGTCTCCCCCGATCGTCGACAGGATGACCGTCCCGAGCAGCTCACGCGCTACGGTCTCCGCTGGTCGCGCGTAAAACGACGCGGCCAGCGGAGGCGATTTCCAAACGGGAACGGAAGGAGCGCCGCGACTTGATCGGCCGCGGCGCTCGTCTTCGAGTGCTCTGGACACTCAGCCGGCCTTCGCCGTAGCCTTCGGTTTCCCGCCCCGCCCACGCGCACCGCGACGCGATCGGGTCCCGGCCTTCGCCTGGGCCTCTTCCCCGCCTGCGTCGGTCGCGGTCGCGTCGGCAGTACGTCGCTCGAAGTCGGAGGTCCACTGCTTTACCAGAGTGTCAGCCCGACGCCCGCCCAGCAGCTCGCGTACGTCGGCCGGGCGCTCCTGTAGCGCCTCGAAGACTCCGACGCCGAATGCCGTCAGGAGCGTGTCCGCTGTCTTCTGGCCAACCCCGTTGTAGTTGGCAAGATAGGCTCGGATGCCCGGCTCGTCGGCAGGAAAGCCGAGCGCTTGGGGTGTGAGCGCGGTCACCTTCGGCTCTGCCGCCGGCACCTTCTTCACTCGCGGCTTCCTCGCACGCGCTGGCTTCGCTTTGGCTTCCTCCTGCGCTGACTCGGCGAAAGGAGCCTCCGCAGGCAGGCTGGCGGATCGGTCCTCCGGGGGGAAGAGCTCTCCTTCCTTGGCACGTGCGGCAGTCCCCCGCCGCCCTCGTCTCGATCGCCCTCTGGTCGTCTTTGGCTCTGGAGCCGCTGCCGGCTTCTCGTCGGCCAGCGCTCCCCCACCTGGCTGCGCAGCGACCGCTACGGCCCCTTCGGTCTCCTTCTCGGTCGGCGGCTCAGCGGCGGGCGCTGCGGATGCCGCGGCTGGCTCTGCGTGCTGACCGGAAGCTGCCACCTCCTCCGCTTGCAGCGGCGAGCGGATCGTCTGGCCCGGTAGGATTGGCGGGGGACCTTCGAGGGGCCGTCGTCCACCCCGTCGACCGCGAAGGGCTCCGGGGACGACAGGCCGCTTTGCCGGCGGCTGTCCTTCGTCCTCCTTGACCGTCGTTCGCTCAGCAGGCACTTCGGCCGCGGTCGTTTCCGGGGGCGGAGCCGTATCGGCGACCGGCTCGACTGGGACGCTTTCGGCTGACACGGCAGGCGGTGGGAGAGTCCGTCCTCCAGAGGGGAGCGAGACCTCGTAGTTGCCCGCGCCGGCACGCGTCACATCGACCACTTCGACATCGTGGGCCTGGCGAAGGAACCGTGTGAACTTGCTGAACCCGAGCTGACCCTCATCGAACCCGCTGGAGATCTCCAGCATCTTCCGCTTCACGTCACCGTCTCGAGCGCCCTTACCATCGTGACCTCCCAGTCGCCGCACGGCCTCCTGGAGAAGTGCGTAGGCGCTCTCGAGATCCACAGGGCCCGCGGATGGCTCGGGCTTTTCGGCACGCGCCTTCGGCGCCATCGCCTTCGCGACCTCCTTCTCCTCCACCTTCGGCTCGGGAGCGGGAATTGACGGCTGAGCCGGCTGCTCATCGGGTTCGCGCTGTGGTGCCGGCGTCGGCTGTTCGCCTCGACTCCGGTCCTCTCGACCGCCCCTCCCGCGGCCACGCCGCCCATTGCCATCCGCCTCCGCCTCCGCCACGATCCGTTCGACCATCTTCTCCCGCGTATCCGCAGTCGCGTCTGGATCGAGTATCTCATACTGCCCGTTGTCCATCTTCTTCAGACGGATCAGCCCTTTCGCAGCGGCTTCCGAGACGAATCGGGAGAACTTGTTGTACCCGAGCTTCTTCTCGTCGAACGCCTGGTCGAGGCTGAGCATCACCTGCTTCAGGCGATCCGTCCTCATCACATCACCGCCCTTCACCATCTGCTGGACGGCCCGTTTCACCAGGGACCACGGATCTTCCTTCGAATCTTCGGCCCCACTCTCGCGCGTCAGACCCGAGAGCGAGTGATAGGAGTAGTATTCGTCGCAGTTCTGGATCAGCAGGTCACTCGAGGACTCGCGCATCCCGACGCCGATCACGTACTTCCCGTACTCCTTGAGCTTCAAGACACAGCTCGAGAAGTCGGAATCGCCGGTCATCAGGATGAAAGTGCCGATCTCCGGTCGGGTGAAGACCAGCTCCATCGCGTCGATGGCCATGCGGAGGTCGGTCGCGTTCTTCTTCGAGGATCCGTAGGCGGGCGCGAAGATGAGGTCGACGGAAGACTCCGCGAGGGGAACGATGTACTGCGGGTAGCGTCGCCAGTCGGCATAGGCTCGCTGAACCGCAACTTTGCCGCGAATCACTTCCGAATTGAGCAGCGTCTTGAGCTCTTTGCCCAGATCGCTGCGGATGGCCATCGTTACGTTGTCGAAGTCGATCAGGAGCGCCGCATTGGGCGCCGGATGGAACGGCTGCGATGGCCCCGCGGAGTAACTACTACCCCGGGGAGTCGTTCTGGAATTCATTCTCTTCCACTTTCCTTCTTGGGTGGAGAGAAGCCCCTCGGTCTCAACCCGCGGACGCGGGCGACAACTCGAGCGGCCTCTCCTTCATATGCGTCGGCTGGACTCCTCAGCGCTTATCATTCGGGCGAGTTCCACCCGACGAACTTTTCCGCTTCCCGTCATCGGGAAGCTGTCGAGGAATCGGACGAGGTCGGGGACCTTGTAGTCCGCCAGCGTCTCGCGGCAGAACTCCTTGATCTCCTCTCCGGTCACGATCGCTCCCTCGACCAGTACGATGCATGCGCACGCCACCTCCCCGAGCACTTCGTGCGGGAGCCCAACCACCGCGACATCCAGGACCGCCGGGTGCGCGTGCAACCTGTCTTCGACCTCTCGCGGATAGACGTTGAAGCCCCCGCGAATGATCATCTCCTTCCGCCGTCCGACGACGTGCAGGAATCCTTCCTCATCGATCATGCCTAGATCGCCGGTCAGGAAGAACCCGTCCTCGGTGAAGACCTGCGCGGTCTCTCCCGGTTGCCGGTAGTACCCTTGCATGACGCCGTCTCCCCGCACGGCGATCTCGCCGATCGATTCCACGGGAAGGGGGCTGCCGTCGAAGTCGAGGACCTTCACTTCGGCCGAGTCGAGCGGCCGACCGACCGTCGCCACCTGCTTGCCGACCGGATCCGACCCTCGCGTGATACTGACCGTCGAGCCCGTTTCCGTGAGACCGTAGGCAATCCGGATCTCAGGTACCAGGTCCCGCTTGATCCTCGCCACGAGCTCTTCAGAAACGGGCGCTCCCGCGATGATCCCGGTGCGCAACGTTCGCAGGTCCTTCTGCTGCAGGGACGGCTCGTGGAGATCGAGGATGAAGCTGGTCGGCACGCCATGGTACACCGTAACCCCTTCACGTTCCACCATCTCCAGTGCCTCGGCCGGAGACGTGTCCTCCTGGAGGACCAGCGTCGCGCCGGCAGCGAGCGTCGCCAGCACTCCCGGCCCGAGCCCAAACACGTTGAACAGCGTGTTCAGTCCGAAGACGCTGTCGTCCGGGGTGAGCTCGAGGGCGTCGGCGGAGGCGAGAGCGGACGTCAGCAGGTTCGCGTGGGTGAGGGAGACGCCTTTCGGCTTCCCCATCGTCCCGGAGGTGTAGAGGATCGCGAAGATGTCGTCTTCGGGATCGAGTTCGACCCGAGCGAGGCTACGGCCTTCGCCGGCCGACACGAGATCCTCGAATTGGTAGACTCTGTCGTCGTACCAGAGATCCTCCTCCCCGACGCTGACGATGTACTGGAGATCAGGGAGGGAGGCGAGGAAGTTCTCGAAGCGGGCGAGGAAGTCTACACCTTCCCACGTTTCTGCAGTGACGCACACGACGGCTTCCGAATGCCGCAGCATGTACTGCAGCTCGGGGTTCGTGTACCTCGGATTGAGGGGAACGATCGTGGCTCCGAGCTTGGCCGCCGCGAACATCGAGACGACAAACTCGGGCCAGTTGGGGAGGTTGAGGGCGATCCGGTCGCCCTTTTCGATGCCCAACTCGTAGAGCGCGCTCGCGAGCGCCTCGGAGTGTGCATCAACCTGTCCGTAGCTGTACCGCCGATCTCCGAGGATCAGGCACGGGTGCCGGGGCTGTTCGCCGGCGACGCTCGAAATGATTCCTGCAACCGACTGCCCGCGGAAGCGCTCGACCAGCGCCATGAATCCTCCGTCGGGGGTAAGAAAAGACCGCAAGTGGCGCACGAAAGATAACCGCGGCCCGAAGAGCCGTCAAACGAAAGCAGGACGCGGATCTTCGCGGCACCAGTGAGGTTTGCGTGGCCTGTCCCGGCAGCCTGACGGTGACTATCTTCGGCGCCGTTCCAACGCAGCACGAAACCCGCGCGAACCGACGAGCCCTACGGGTGAAGCACCCCATCCCGAACCGCAAGCCGCACCTCCGCGGGTTGAACCCTGCTCAGCTCGAAGCCGTTCTCGCCCTCGAGGGACCGGTTCTCGTCATCGCTGGTGCCGGCTCCGGGAAGACGAGGACCCTCGCCTATCGGATCGCCCACCTCCTCGAGAACGGCGTGGAACCGCGAAAGATTGCTGCGGTAACGTTCACGAATCGCGCCGCGAGCGAGATGCGGGAACGGGTCGCCGCGATGGTCGGAAAGGCGGCACGCAGCCTGACCCTTTCGACCTTCCACTCCCTCGGCGCACGGATTCTCCGAGCCCATGGGAAGCGACTCGGCCTCCCCGATCACTTCGCCATTTATTCGACGGCGGATCAGCTCGCCCTCGTGCGTCGAATCCTCGCGGAGGAGATCCACATCGCCGCCACGGCGGGCGAGGAGGTCTACGACGTCAAGCGGGTACTCTCGGACATCTCGGCCTGGAAGAACCGGATGCTCACTCCCGCCGAGACGCGGCAGGAAGTTGCGGAGGGCCACGTACGCGGCAATCGGTCCGATGACTACGCCGTTCTCGCCGCTGACATGTTCCCGCGCTACGAGCAGGCTCTCCGCGCCTGCGGTGCCTGCGACTTCGACGACCTATTGCTCCTCCCGGTCACACTCCTTCGTGACCACCCCGAGGTCCGCGAAGCGATGTGGCGTCGCTGGCACTACCTGATGGTCGACGAATACCAGGACACCAACAGCGTTCAGCTCGAGATGGCTCGGCTCCTCGCCGGGCCCCGACGTAACCTTTGCGTCGTGGGCGACGACGACCAGTCGATCTACGCATGGCGAGGTGCGGACCTGCGGAACATCCTCGATTTCGAGCGTCACTTCCCCGGAGCCCGAGTCGTCGTCCTCGAGGAGAACTATCGCTCGACCCAGAGAATCCTCGAGGCGGCCAATGGCGTGATCGCCCACAACCCGGCGCGCAGACCGAAACAGATGCGAACCGAGAACGGCCTCGGTCCGAAGATCGACTACTGGGAATTCGACAGACATACCGAGCGATCAGCGGAAGAGCGCGAGGCGCAAATGGTGGCGAGCGAAATCGGGATCCGCCGATTCCATGAGCGACTCGGCTGGCGGGACTTCGCCGTCCTCTACCGCGCGAACCATCAAGCCCGCCCGCTCGAGGAAGCGCTGCGACGGACGAACGTACCGTATCGGGTCGTCGGCGGCACCTCCTATTTCGATCGTAAGGAGATCGCCGACGCGGCTGCCTATCTCCGCGTGTTGGTCAATCCGCGGGACGACCTCTCCCTTCGCCGGATCGTCAACTTTCCGACGCGGGGGATCGGTCGGACGACGCTGCTCCGATTAGTCGATGCCGCTCGGGTCGAGCAGGTACCGATCACCGAAGCGATGCGGCGAGTCCGTCAGATCGATCCGGTCAATGCGGCACAAGCTGAAGCGGTCGAGGCGTTCGTTGATCTCACCGACCGTGCACGCGAGCGCCTGCATCATGTGCAATTGGAGATTCACGAAGGGAGGCGCGCCGATGTGTCGCTCGCCTCCTGGGTCGAGGAGTTCTTACGAGAAATCCGACTAACAGATGCCGTCCAGGCCGAGTCGAGCAACGAACGAATGGCGCAGGCGCGGGCGAACAATCTGCGCGACTTCATCCAGTCGGTGGGAGACTACGAGCGCCAGACCTGGGCCGATGCCCCACTGCCGGACGAAGAGTTGGATTGGGAACCGCCTACCCTCAACGGTTTCCTGCAGGGCGTCTCCCTCTACGCCGATGCCGACCCCGACAACGCTTCCGACGATCCGGGCGCGGACGAGGTCACGCTGGTGACCCTGCACAGTGCGAAGGGCCTGGAATTCTCGCATGTGTTCCTCGTGGGTCTCGAGGAGGAGATCCTGCCCCATGCCAGGAGCGTCCAAGAGGCGTCGAACGAATTGGCGCCTGATCCCATCGCGGAAGAACGCCGGCTGTTCTACGTCGGCATCACCCGCGCGCGCCACCGCCTCACGCTGTCCAGCTGCCGTACGCGTCGACGCGGCGCCGAATCGATCCCTCGACAGCCATCCCGATTCCTCAAGGAAATTCCCGCTGAGTTGCTCGACGTGCGCCTGGCGGACGGCGGGAGTTCCCTCAGCGACTCCGACAAAGAATCGCTCCGCGAGAATTTCTTCGATCAGATGCGCGAGATGCTCGGGTAGCAGGTAGTCGTTCCCGCGAACGCGGGAATCCAGTTGCTCTGTCGGCTACCGTGGCCTGGTTTCCCGCTTACGCGGGAATGACGGCCGGGGATAGTGATCTACCGAGATTCGATCACACGATTCGATTCTCTTCCAGGGCACTCATCACGACCTCGTTCGCCACGAGCATGCCGTACTTCCCGGTCCCGCGGCTTGAGACACCGATCTCTTCGAGCAACGAGTACTCGACCCGTCCGGCTCTCGCTTTTTTGTCGACACGGGTGAGGTCGAGAATCGCCTCCGGCGCGAAATCCGCGGGAACGTGGGTGGGGAGGCCGCAACGACCCAGAGTGTCACGAAGCTGGTCGGCGGTACCGGCGCGGGTGGTGCCGATGGCCTCACCGATCGTGGCTTCGACGACCATGCCGATCGCGATCGACTCCCCGTGCAGCAACTCGAACTTCGAGAGCGCCTCGACCGCGTGTCCGATGGTGTGGCCGAAGTTGAGCGTTTTCCGCAGGCCGCCTTCATATTCATCCGCCCCGACGACCGCCGCCTTGATCTCGACCGACCGTGCGATGAGCTGCGCGGTAGCAGCACTGTCGAGGCAGAGTAGGGGCTCGGAAGCTCCGGCGATCCACCCGAAGTAGCCGGCATCCGCAATCGCGCCGTGCTTGACCGCCTCCGCGAGCCCGCTCCTCACCTCCGGGGCGGGCAGTGTCGAAAGCGTTTGTGGGTCGGCGAGGACGAGCGCGGGCTGGTGGAAGGTCCCGATCAGATTCTTGCCCGCCTTCGTATCGACCCCCGTCTTCCCGCCGACCGAGGAATCGATCATGGCGAGGAGCGAGGTCGGGAGCTGCACCAGCGGGAGACCCCGGAGGTAGGTCGACGCAACAAAGCCCGCGAGATCGCCGGTCACCCCTCCGCCTAGCGCCAGCACGGCCGCATCCCGCCCGAGGCCAGCGTTCACCAACTCGTCACTCAATCGCGCCCACTCCCGGCGCGTCTTGCTCGACTCTCCAGCCGGGAAGCTGAACAGGTCCGCGGTCAGCCCCGCATCGCGAAGCAAGGACAAGACCCGATCGCCATAAAGAGCGCGGACGTTCGAGTCGGCGACGACAGCGTACCGATGCGCCGGAACATCTTCTGCCAGCGCCGTCGGCAAGGAATCGAGAACGCCGGAGGCTATCCGGATCTCATACCCCGATGGACCCCGGCCCTCATTGAACGAAACCTTCACGACCTTCTGCACCTGTCGACCTCCGTCCCGGATCATCGCCATTGAAGGGCTGACAATACGATCCGGAAGGGCAAGCCGGACAGGTCACAGGCGAAGTCGCGAGGGCCACGAAGGACGGCGTGAAGGCGGTTGTCACAAGCTTCGCGTCTTCGCGTGACCCTCTCCGTGCAGGAGCCTACGGGCCTGGGATTGGCTGGACGGCCCGCATTCCACCTCTCGTCACCCGAAGCTCCGCCAGGCGATCCGCTTGCACCATATCGATGGGGAGGGCGAAAGAAAAAGCCTCCTGGGCCGCTGGCGAATCCGCGATCTCCGCAGCCTGGAAGGTGAACGAGAAAAGGGACCTGCCAGAAGCGTCGAAGCCCTCGAGCCGGTAGGAACCCGTGCCCCTTGGAAGCTCGGGCCGCGTATCCACCTGGTAAGCGGGCTCGAGGGTCAGCCCGTCCGGGCCAAGTCGGCCGCGCACGACGAGGCTCTGCTGCACGCTCTCCGCCGGGGCCTCGTTCTCGAGCCGGTGGACGAGCAGCTGCTCGTAGGTGTAATCGCCCACCCACCGATCCTCGCAGTACCCCATCAGATCTTTGGTCGTCGGCGCGTAGACCCTCAGCGAGGTCAGATCCAGACCGTACGAACCGATCTGTCCGTTCGCATGCGGGTACTCGACGTCGGGGAAGCCGGCCGAACCGCACTGCGAGTGCGGACGTCCCATGGAGTGCCCAAGCTCGTGGGCAAGCGTCATCGACGCGTTGAGATTCCTCGTGTCCAGGTAGTCGTTGCCAAGTGCGGACTTGCCCGGACGGTAGGCGATTCCGTAGATCCCGCTGCCGTAGTCGATCTCAGCGACGCCAAAGTAGTACTCTCCGCTGTTCCCATCGCCGATCCTGAGGGACTCGAGCCCTTCCAGAACAGGGATCCACCCTTCGTCCGGACGCAGGTTCGTCGAGGCCTGGTACGGCTCGCGGATGCGCCAGCGTAACTCGGCGATCGGGAACATCCGCCGAAGGTCCACGAGATAGTCTTCGGCATTCGCCTCGGTCACGTTCCCGATCGATCCGTTCGGCTGCCGGATGGGGACCAGGACGATCTCGAGGGGTCGAACGGCTCGAACGTCAAGAGCCTTCGGACCACCATCGGCCGGGCTGAGGTTATCCGTTTCGTCGCCCTCACGTATCGCGTTCTCCGGATCGATCTCGATCTCAATGCTCGAGCCGGGCTGAAGCGACGCCCCTGGAATCATCAGATTCCACGACGTGCTCAGGTTGCCCTCGACGATCTCCGTGGGAGCCGACCCCGTAGGGCCGGGCACCGTCCAGGTCTCGGTCAACTCGTCGTCGCGGAAGAGGCGCACTTCCACGGGCACCCGCACGGTGTTCGGGTTGTTGGCGCGGGCGAAGACACGCAGATACGCATCGCGTCCGGCCACCAGCGGGATCTCGCCCGTTGGTTTCTGCACTGACTGGATTACGTAGAAGCTTTCGACGGTCAGATTGAACGGCCGGAACTCGACCGTCAGAGTCGCCACCGCGCCAGCCTCGACCTCAGCGTAGTGGAAGACCCTATCGCTGTTGTAAGTGAGATCGTCGGCGGAGACCTCGCCGACCGAAGCGGTGTAGGTGCCGGGCACGAGTTCGGTCAGCGTCTCGCTCGCTGCGAGCTCGCGCGAGAAACCATCGGGTCCGGTCACGAGGAGAGGGGCGTCAGTTTCAGCAGGCAGGCCATCTACCACGACCTCCAGCGTGCCGGTCTCCGGCTCCAACCCCGGATCGTCGACCGGGCCGGACGGCGAGTCCGAGCAGCCTACCCATAGCGCGACGGCTGCCAGGCCGCTCAGGAGGCGCGGGCATAGTGAGATCATCGACCGGCGGAGTTCTCGAGATCGGATCGGTCTACGACGGCAGAACTATCCCCTGGATCGTCGCCTTTCGGTCCGTACTATTTTGGCGCAGTCTCGGAGGCGGGGATCCCGAGCGACCCGAGCCGACGGAGCAACTGGATCCCCGCCTTCGCGGGGATGACTTGCTGGCGTCCCGAAGGCAAGTACCCGGGATGGTCAAAGCCGATCCAGAGCAGGCGACCTTTCGTCATCCAAACGAGTTCGACGGGGACCCCGCAAGTGCGGAGCCCCCGTTGGATGTTCAGCACAGAGCGGATCAGATGCCTGTCGTGACGCACTCCGAGCGATCGAAGAGCGGGTTCTGCTCCTCCTCGAAGGGGACCGAGAAAACGACGTCGTCACCATACGGCTGACGGCGCGTATCGGTTCCGATCGGATAGACGCTCTCGATGTCCCGACCGTAGTGACTGACGAGTCGCCGAAGGTCACCCAGCCGGTGGCCGGTGAGGAAGAGCCAGAAAGCACGCTCGCGGAAGAGCAGGGTCACTCGCTCCGCCTCCGTACCGGGATCTTCCAGCGGCTCGAGCCCCGAGACAGTGCTCCGAAGGGCGTTCAGCTGCTGGATGAAAGCACCGGGATTGCCCGCGCCGAGCGCAGCCTCGGCTTCGATCAGGCGTGCCTCGATCCCCGAAGCGAGCGGTACGTCGGAATCGCGGTTGGGATATACCTGCTGCTCCCAGAGCGGCGTCGACGCGTCGAATCCCACGCGATCGCCGTCGCGAGTCACGAGTATCCGGGGATCCTCCGCCGTTCTGAAGTCGAGGCCGTTGATGCCTTCGTTGCCCAGGATCGTGAAGCGGATGTTGTCGTTGTTGAGGTTCCAGACAGGATTCTGGAACGTGTTTTCCGAGTGCTCCAGAAGGTACTCGTACGAGTCCGGTACGCCGCTGACGGCGGCTGCGGCTTCCGGGTACAACCCCAGGTCGAGCAAAGCCCTCCCCATCCCGACCGCCGCAAGGTCGTTGGCCTCGGCCGCCACAGACTGTTCGAAGCGGACCAGCGCCGAATCCAGCAGTTCCTCCGTAGTCAACTCATCCCCGTAGACGAACTCGCCGCCGACCACATTGCTGATCGGTACCGCGGAGCACCATCCCTCGGCGAGCGCCACGAACGAATACCCGTTCAACGCATGCATGAGCGCGAGGTCTGGATCGTCCAGCCCGTTGACCGCAACAACCGCCACCGCTGCGTCCTTTGTCGCTCGTCGCGCACGCTGCAAGCCTTCGTAGGCGAGATCGGAAGGGTTCCCGTCTGCCGCCGCCTGCAGATCGCGTCGATCGGTCGCGTTGCGACCCAAGAAGGTGTCTGAGGACTGCAACTCGTCCGTCAGGAGGCCGGTCGCAGTCAGGAATCCCAGGTTCGCGAGGCCATCACCGCTATAACCGCGGATGAACTCGGCGATCGCGCCGCGAACCACCAGGGGAAGGGCGTTGGGGTCCTCGAGAGACTCGTCGGTCACGAACTCCGGATCATCGATGGACAAGATCTCGTCCAGATCACACGCAGTCAGCGAAACTCCTATCAGGAGGACAAAGGCGGATCGGCAGACCCGCCCCACTACGTCCGGCTTTCCATGTATTCCATTCATCGGGTGCTGGTCTCCCTCAGAAGGTGAAGTTGAGGCGGGCTGTCCAGTACCGCACCGGCGGGATGATAGAAAAGTCCGAGAGGTTGAAATTCGCCGTGCCGCCCTCGACCGCCTCCGGATCCGGTCCCGGGTAGTCGGTCCAGGTGGCGAGGTTCCGCCCTGCCAGCGTGAGTGAGCTCCCCGCAAGCATCGGAACGCGGTCGGTCACGTACCCGGGTGCCTGCAAGGCAACCGAGAGCTCGCGCCACTTGATGAAATCGGCGCTGTGGATGTAGCCACCCTTACTGCCGCCCTTACTGGGGAACCCCGCGATGTACGCCGCCTGCTCCTCGAGAGAGGCATCGGGGTCGGCGACACCGGTACAGCCCCGGTCGCCGATGTCGACAGCGGCACGGCAGCGGGACTCCTGTGTCAGGTCGAGCTGATAGCTGCCGCTACGCTGGTCGAGGAGCGTCGAGATCGTGACGATCCCGAAAAGGGTGAGGTCAGCAGAGAGAGAATTCGTCAGTGTCGGGATCGACGGTCCGATGTAGTGCGGGATCTCGTCGTCATCGGTGTCGTTATCTACGGGCTCGACTTCGTCCATGCTCAGGAGGCCGTCGCCGTCGTCATTGATCGTATAGGCATCTTGAAAGTAGCCGCCCGCCGGGAAGCCCTCCCGATGCCGCTGCTCGCCACGATTGATGACGATGTCGTCCGCGCCGCCGAGCGACTCGATCTCGTTGTCGAGGGTCGTGGTCGAGAGCGTGAGGTTGAGCCGTGCCTCGGGGAGATCCAGGACGACCGCATCGAGCCCGAACTCGAATCCCGAGTTCCGTATGCTACCGATATTCGCAATGCGATCCCCGGTAAGACCAAACGACTGGGGCAGTGGCACCCGGATGAGCGCGTCTTTCGAGGTCCGGTTGTAGTAGGTGACGTTGGCTCCGATGCGCTCGTTGAAGAGCCCCGCGTCTAACCCAATCTCGTACTCGGACGTCCGTTCCGGCTTCAGCCCGGTGTTGCCCGTGATCTCGAGCAGGACGGCGGGCACGTCCGCTCCCCGGAGCTGGACGCCATTGGGCGCGTAAAGGGTGACCGCGTCCCGGAATTCCGGTCTCAAGCCCGACGTGCCGTATCCGGCTCGCATGCGTAGGCTGGTGACGTAGTCGGTCGCCGGGAACCATGCCTCCTCGTTGACCACCCAGGAGGCGTTGGCGTTCGGATAGGTGGCGAAACTGTAATCCGTGCCGAAGGCGCTGACGTCGTCGCCGCGAACCCCGACGGTCAGGAACAACCGATCGTCGAAGCTGAATTGCTGGCTGAAGAATCCGCCGATCGTGCGGACCTCCTCGAACTCTTCATCCAGACCGAACAGGCTGGTCGCGCTGCCTATGTCCTCGGTCCCCTCCGTGATCCCGGCGCCCTCCGTGTAGAGATCCCTGTACAGATCTCGCTGGTAGGAAGCGCCGACCGTCGTTGATGAATTGATCCGATCCGTCAGCCGAAAGACCGCGTTCGCCGAACCGTTCGACGTCCAGAGGAAGCGGTTCGTCCGCTCCGTCTCACGCGCTCCGACTCCGTAGTAGCTCGGGGCGATCGCTCCGATGTCCCGACCGGGCTGCACCGTCAACTGCCAGTGCCGGTTGGTGAAATCGAGGCCACTGTTCAACCCGAACGACAACCAGCTCAGCGGTCGGTAGTTGGCGTTGCCCCCGAGGGTCAGCCGGTTCACCGCCTCCTTCGGGATGAACTCGCTCAGATCCTCCGGCGAAAAAAGGTAGTAGTTCTGATCGAACGCCTCTTCGTCCGGGTTGAAGACGGCCGAACCGAGGGAGCCGTTCAGGATCGGGCCGAAGACGGAGTTGCCGACCTCGGGAACGGCCAGGTCGCTGTCGATATAGGAGGTGTTGAACTGAACCTGGAGCCGGTCCGTCACCGCTGCATCCACGTTCGCTCGAAACGACGCCTTTTCGAGAGTGTTCCACGGGATGACGCCCTGCTCCTCCTCCAGATCACCGGAAATGAAATAGGTAGTCTCCCCGGCACCTCCCGAAACGCTTGCACCGAACTTTCTACGAAAGCCGTCCTCGAAGGGCGTCGTCCGGGGATCTTCGAGCGTGTTGAAGGAAACCGTCGAGTCCTGGGCGCACGCTCCGGCAGCCGCTTGGAAGTTGTAGCAGGTGGTTCTCGCGAACGTGTCATCCGGTCCGATGTTGAGAGCGCCGTTTTCGGTAAAGACAGGAGCGCCGGGATCGTTGAGCTGGTACGATAAGATGTTCGCCTCGTACTCGTTCGGCTCGGTGATCCTCCCGTACTCCGAATACACGTTCCAGCGCGTGGCTTCCGCCTGACCGCGCTTCGTCGTGATCAGGATGACGCCATTCGCCGCTGACGTCCCGTACTGGGAGGTCGCGGCCGGACCTTTGAGGACCTCGACAGACTCGATATCGGCCGGATTGAGGTCGTTGAGCCGGTTCGTCGCCGTCCCCCCTCCACCATACGGCCAGCTGATATCGTAGAGTTCGTTGCTGAACTGGATGCCGTCCACGTAGATGAGCGGCTCGTTCGACAGCGACAGCGAGTTCGCCCCGCGTACCCGGATCCGCTGGGCCGTCCCCGTGACCCCGGACGTCGCGAGAACATTCACCCCGGTCGTTCGGGCGGTCAGCACATCCGCGATCTTCGTGATCGGTGCGAACTCGACGTCTTCCGATGTGATCGTCGCCACATTCGTCCCCAGTTCGCGCCGTCGCTCCGCGCGACCCGTCACCGCGTTGACGACGACGCCGGCGAGCTCTACCGCCGACGCCGTCAGGCCGAAGTCGGCCGTCGTCGTGCCCGCCGCGACGCTGACCACCTGCTCGCTCTCCGCGTACCCGATCAACGACGCCCGGACGATTCGCTCACCCGCGGGTGCGTTGGTGATGATGTACCGTCCCAGTGCGTTGGTCAGCGTTCCGCGTATCGTTCCGCCGATGAGCACCTGGACGCCCGCCAGCGGTCTCTGCGACTCCGCCTCGACGATCGTTCCGGCAATTGTGCCCGATTCCTGAGCCCTAGCCGACATCGGGAGTAAAACCGTCAGCCCGACCAGCGCAGCGTACTTGGTGATCCGCGTCATTTTGCCACTCCTCGTTGTCTGTCCTCCGACAGGTCCTCGATGACGCCTCCCGCAATCCACTGCCCGCGCCCGTCCCGGAGGCCGTTGATAAATCGCGCAGCTCTACGTTCCGCTTCCTCGCCGCTCCCTGCGGCGTACGAAAGTACGCCTCACTCGCGGCTCGTC
>WHSP01000390.1 GCA_009380025.1 Gemmatimonas sp.
CTTCGGCGCGAGCATTGTTGATGCCGAGCTCGATCGCGGCGAGGATGCCCTGGCGGAACTTCCGGATGGTCTTGGCGACTCGGATGAACGCGGGCAGTCTGGATCGGCTGGCCACCGAGCACCAGCGGTCGAGGGTGGTGGCGGTCTGGGTGGTGTCGAGGTCGCCGGCGAAGATGGCGCGGAAGGCTTCCTTGAGGCTGTAGGCCCGCCACACCAGCAAGCCACACCGCGCCGCCGCGTCGGCGGAGCTTGCGCAGGGTGGCTTGCTGGTCGGTGGAGAGGTTCTCGGGCCGTTTGAGCAGGACCCAGCGGGCGCCCTTGAACGTCTTGGCGGCCTGCTGGTCGGGCACCTGCCGCAGCTCGTTCCAGGCCTTGCGTCGTTCCACGTCGAGGGCCTCGGTGACCAGCTGGACGCAGTGGTAGGGGTCGATACAGCGCACCGCGTTCAACGCGTTCTCTTGGGCGGACTTGTTGAACGCCGCACCCATGTCCATGCTGATCGCCTGCAGCCGGTCGGCCCGTTCGGCGCCGAGGTCGGCGAAGAACTCATCGAGAGTGGCGGCGTCCTTGCCTTCGGCGCCCCACACGATCTTCTTCCCGGTGTGGTCGGTGACCAAGGTGAGGTACCTGTGTCTGCGGCGCCAGCTGACCTCGTCCACGC
>WHSP01000391.1 GCA_009380025.1 Gemmatimonas sp.
CGATATCACCTCGGCGTCGTAGAACGGATGTCCCTCGGGGTATCCGAGATCCTTTCCTTTCATCGGACCACCTCCAGTGAGAACTCGTGGTTGACGGAGAATGCTTCTGCAGCGACCGGGTGCTGGTTGTTGTCGTCTTCTGCGGATTCCCAGTCGCAGTTGTCACACCGGACCCAGCCGGGGCCGTCGTCGGCGCTGAAAATGACTTCCCAGGTGTCGCCGGCTGCGTTGAGGCGCGCCGTGACGAAGCCTTTGCGCTCGTAGGCGAGGTTGATCGAGTTGCACTCGGGGCAGGTTGGGAGGCTTTCGTTTTTCACAGGATCACCACCTCCGGGTCCATGTCCATGTGGATGAACGAGTCGGTCTCGATCACCAGTCCTTGCTGATCGGGCCGCACGAGGATCTGTCCACCGTTGATGGCCACCGCGGCGGGACGATAGATCCTGCCCCCGACGTTGACCTCGATCCCGTCGTCTTTGATGCGGATACGTCGTTGAGTCATTTCTCTTCCTCCTCGATGTCCTCGGGGAGAGCGGATCTGGAATCCAGCGCGACGTAGGAGGTCGGCGATTTGTTCGAGCGTGTCCGGGCTCCAATACCTTCCATCGAGGACCTTGTGGATGGCTCCGAGCGTGCGGACGAGCTCGTGCGGCCGGTC
>WHSP01000392.1 GCA_009380025.1 Gemmatimonas sp.
GGGACAGCATCGTCGACGGTATCGTCTGGAACATCGTCAACGACCGGGGCGGGAACGATCTGCGCCGCGTTCAGCTCTCCGGTGTGAGCTGGGATACGTCCCTCGAGGGCGGCACACTCCACGACTGGGCGGTGCGGGAAGGCTTGCCCTCTAATCCGGAGACGGGTGCGGAGCTGGTGATCGAAGCGGTCCGCCGAGGCGGGGCACGCGCCATCTACCATGTTCTCGACGAGGCTGACATCGAACGGATCATGGCCCATCCCCATACCGCCATCGCCTCGGACGGGCGGTTGGTTCGGCCAGGCGATGGGCATCCGCACCCGCGGGCGTACGGTACTTTCCCCCGCGTGCTGGGCCACTATGTGCGGGAGGGGGGCGTACTCACCCTCGAGGACGCGGTCCGTAAGATGACTTCGCTTCCCGCAGACCGGCTCGGCCTGCTCGACCGGGGTCGCATCGAAGAAGGCTTCTGGGCCGACTTCGTCGTCTTCGACCCCGCGACCGTCATCGATCGGGCCACCTTCGAGGAGCCGCACCAGTACCCCGACGGCATCCCGTTCGTGATCGTGAACGGCGTCGTGACGGTGGATGACGGGGAGTTCGTCGATCAGCGGGCGGGTGTGGTTCTGCGGAAGGCGGTGTCCCCCGAAT
>WHSP01000393.1 GCA_009380025.1 Gemmatimonas sp.
TGGGCGGGGAATACGCATACGGGATACGGGGATGGAGGGGTTGATTTTCGGTTCATCCCCGCGTGGGCGGGGAACACTCGTCGTTTGCGATATCGACGATCCTGATTGCCGGTTCATCCCCGCGTGGGCGGGGAACACTCGCTCAACGTCGCGCGCTGGCGGACACTTGGCGGTTCATCCCCGCGTGGGCGGGGAACACGTCCTGCATGTAGGCCGAGGGGTCATAGCCTGCGGTTCATCCCCGCGTGGGCGGGGAACACGATTTCAGACCGCCCGGGGTCAAGCGTGTTCAGCGGTTCATCCCCGCGTGGGCGGGGAACACGCGCCCACATCATCCGGGTGCATTGCCGCCACCGGTTCATCCCCGCGTGGGCGGGGAACACTAAATTAGCGGGGTTATCTGTTCCGCACACGGCGGTTCATCCCCGCGTGGGCGGGGAACACTGCGGGCCAGCACCCGCTCGGTCAGTGTCATCGCGGTTCATCCCCGCGTGGGCGGGGAACACCAAATGACGCTCGAACTAAAGCAGTTCAACTTCGGTTCATCCACGCGTGGGCGGGGAACACGTGTCCTTCTGGCTCATCCGCATGTAAAACCCGCGGTTCATCCCCGCGTGGGCGGGGAACACTCGTAATTGACCTGCAGGGCCA
>WHSP01000394.1:0-292 GCA_009380025.1 Gemmatimonas sp.
TAATTCGCGCGCAAAACCTCGTTCGCATGTTGGATTTTTGTTGGATTTCGCGGCTGCTTGAAACATACGTTCGCATGCCACAAGTGATTGAAAGTGGTGTTGACCAGGTTTTTCGCGTCGTGGGCGGTGACGGGTTCGAACCGCCGACCCCTGCGTTGTAAGCGCGTTACTCGCTGATTACGTGCCGAGGATGGCTTTCCTGGTCGCGGACGGTTTGACTATGGTTTCCCTGGTCAGGCGCAATTTTCTACTTGCCCTGGGTTGGACGTGGTTGGACCTGTTGCCGTTTCTG
>WHSP01000394.1:302-649 GCA_009380025.1 Gemmatimonas sp.
GAACCGCCGACCCCTGCGTTGTAAGCGAAGTGCCAGGTGAAGCTCCCGATAGCACGGTTCGGTGAGACGTCGAAAGCCTCGTGGTCACGGCCTCGGGCGGCTTCTCCCTTGCCTGACTTCGCATGGGTCGCTGGGGTTCGCCCTCCTCGCCGAGAACCCGCTCGGCGTAGGCCGTCAACGACGCCTCGCAATCCTTTAGGGCGCTGCTTCGCGTTCGCGGCCGAGGTGTCTCGTCTTGGTGTGCCCAGATTCCTGCAATTCCCCGGCGTTCGATGAACGACTTCTAACGGCCTCTTGTTCGGGCTAATCGGGTTATTGCGACCGCCGTCAGCGACGGGCCGCGCGCT
>WHSP01000395.1 GCA_009380025.1 Gemmatimonas sp.
GCCCAGTGTGGGTACATCCCCGCGCACGCGGGGGAACCGCTCGCGTCAGGTCGGCACTCGCGCCAGAGCCGGGTACATCCCCGCGCACGCGGGGGAACCTCGTCGACTGTCCGGCGAAGCGGTTGGCTGCCGGGTACATCCCCGCGCACGCGGGGGAACCAACTCGGCATGGTTCGCTAGCTCCGCGATGTCGGGTACATCCCCGCGCACGCGGGGGAACCGTGAGGACACCCGAGATCAGCCCGGTAAACGCGGGTACATCCCCGCGCACGCGGGGGAACCCGCGGCCACGAAGCCGGCCCGTGACGCCTACAAGGTACATCCCCGCGCACGCGGGGGAACCCGACAGGGCTTGGCCCAATACTGTTCATTTAAGTTCTGGTCTGTGGTATCCTGTGTGTCGGCCGGGGCAGCCGTCACAGAGGAGGACCGTAGATGGCGCGAACCGTTGCGGCGCTGCCGAAAGGTACCCGGGTGACGGACTATATCAGCCTCGGCGTGGTGACCAAGACCGTCCCGATCGCCAAGGTCCGGGCCGTCTTGGAGGCCACGGGCAAACAGAGCGTGCGGCACCGCGATCTGCCGGCGCATGTCGTGGTCTACTACGTCATCGCGCTGGCGCTCTACATGCAGGTCTCTTACCGC
>WHSP01000396.1 GCA_009380025.1 Gemmatimonas sp.
CATGAAAGAGCTCTTCGAGGTCGAGGTCACACTCCAGGACAAACTGCCCCGCCTCACGTACGGCTTGCGTCAGCAAGCCTGGGAGCACCTGCAGCGCACCCTGCTGGGCAAGACACTCCTCTTTACCGACAACCACTCCTGGAGCGACGCGGAGATTGTGCGTGCGTACCGGTCCCAGCACTTGATCGAAGGTGCCTTCCGCCACCTGAAGGACCCGCACCATATTGCGCTCCGGCCTCAGCACCACTGGACCGACCAGAAGGTGCGGGTCCATGTCTTCACTTGTGTGCTCGCTCTGACGCTCCTCAGCTTGCTCCGCCGCGAGCTGAAGGCCAAGGGCTTCGACCTGTCGATCCGCCGCATGATGGACCTGCTCAGCGGTATTCAGGAGGTGGTCACGATCTTCCCCCCGGCAGAAGGGGAGACCGAGCCCACGCTGCGCACCACGCTGAGCACCCGGTCCGAGCAGCAGCGGGCCCTTTTCAAAACCCTCGACCTGGGACGATACACCAGCGCGTAGGTCATACAAAAATCGCGTCCTAAACGGTCATGGGACAACTACTTGCGAAACGAACGCGGTAAACTCGGGCTAGAGGTTCCGCCCTCCGTCGTACGTCACCTCCAGGCGGGGTTGTCCGGCGGCC
>WHSP01000397.1 GCA_009380025.1 Gemmatimonas sp.
GCTCGTTCCAGGTAGGCGCGGGCCCGGCGCCGTCGCCGGAGACGTCCGTCGTCGCCCATCAGGTGACGGCGATGCCGATCGAGAGCGTCGATCAGGCCCTCCACCCCGCTCTCGGTGGTGGCGATGGTCTCGACGACAGGAGGGACCCACTCCCGCTCGGGTCCCATTTCGAGGCTGGCGGTCAGCCAGCGCCGCGTCTCCCCCACACCCGGGTGATCGGCCTTGTTGATGACAAAGATGTCGGCGATCTCGAGCACGCCGGCCTTGTCGGCCTGGACACCATCGCCCCAGCCCGGCGTCAGCACCACGACAACGGTGTCGGCGTGGTCGATGACGTCCACCTCCGACTGGCCGACCCCGACTGTCTCGATGACGACGGGGTCGAAGCGGGCGGAATCGAGAAGTGTCACCAATCCAGCGGTGGCGTCGGCCACTCCTCCGAGACGGCCCCGGTTTGCCATGGAGCGGATGAATACGCCGGGGTCGCCGACGTGGTCCTGCATCCTGATCCGGTCACCGAGCAGGGCCCCACCCGTGAACGGGCTCGATGGATCGACAGCGATTACACCGACCCGGCGGTCGACGGCCCGCCAGGCGGAGATCAGCGCATTGGAGAGGGTGGACTTCCCAGACCCGGGGGCCCC
>WHSP01000398.1 GCA_009380025.1 Gemmatimonas sp.
CGTGTGCGGGAAAACCGCACGCACGGTTTGAAAGGGGGATGGGGCAACAGGCCCGCGTTGCGGGAACTGCGCCCCTGACTACCAATGGACCTCTCAGCAGTCGCGAACGAGCTACGCAATCGCTTTGATTCGAAGAACAGCGCGCGCGAGATAGGGCTGTCGTCCTCGCGCAATGCCATTCGCGCGTGTGGGAACGCGATCCGCGCACTTCACAGGTACGAATGGGATAAGACCGAAGAACTCATTGGTGAAGCGGAGTCTCATCTCGACGAGGCGCGTGCTGCCCTGGCCGACCACGCAGACGTCCTCTACGCCGGGTTTTTTCATGACGCCGAGAAGGAACTGGTCGAGGCGCGAGTGACGTACGCACTGGTGACCGACGCTGCGTTCCCGTCTCTGGACGAGCTTCGAGCGTCACCTCAGGCGTACGCAAAGGGAATGGCGGAGGCGATAGGGGAGTTGCGCCGGCACATCCTCGACCTCATGCGCCGCAATCAGCTCAAGCGGTGTGAAGAGCTGCTGGGCAAGATGGACGAGATGTACTACGTGCTCGTGTCGATGGACTATCCGGACGGAATCACGTTCGGTCTTCGACGGCTCACGGACGTTGCCCGGTCGATCATCGAGCGCACGCGCGGCGAC
>WHSP01000399.1 GCA_009380025.1 Gemmatimonas sp.
GTAATGGCAGCGGTCTTCGACGGCAATCCGCAACCTCTCTACGATGTGATCCTGGCACCGGAGGCCGACGAGTTCGTACGCTCGCGCATGTGCGAAGCGCTGGCCATGGTGACCCTGCGGGGCGAGTTGCCGCGCGTGGAAGCCGCGCGATTCCTGCAGGCTTGCTACACGGACCTCCAACCGCAGGACGAGTGCTTCGTCTGGAACGGGTGGCAAAGCGCCATCGCCATGCTCGGGCTCACCGAGATGAAGCCGCTCGTGAGGCAGGCCTTCGACCGTGGCTTCATCAGCCCCTCTTGGATGGCCCTCAGGCACTTCGAGGAAGACCTGGAGCGCACGATCGAAGACCCTGCCAGGCGCCTGGATCCGGCCGACGGCGAATACAGCCTGTTCGGCGACACCATCGAGGAGCTATCGGGCTGGTACGCCTTCAGTCCCGAGGCCGAAGAGAAGCGGCAGCGTGCCTCCTTCGATTGGAGTGCGCCGGCAGAGCAGAAGCCGACGATCAATCCCCTCAAGAACGTCGGCCGCAACGATCCCTGCCCCTGCGGCAGCGGCAAGAAGTTCAAGAAATGCTGCCTGAAGTGAGGCCCGGCGCCGCCTGAGGGGACGCCGGGCCGCTTCACCTAGGCGGCGAACTG
>WHSP01000039.1 GCA_009380025.1 Gemmatimonas sp.
CATTCTCCGCGGCTGGCCCTTTCTGGCCCTGAACAACATCGAACTCAACCCGCTCCCCATCGTTGAGGGTGCGGAAGCCCGTGCTCTGGATCGCGGTGTGGTGGACGAAGACGTCCTTCTCCCCGTTGTCACGCGTGATGAAGCCAAACCCCTTTTCTGGGTTGAACCACTTCACCGTCCCCGTTTCGCTGGCCATTTCGGTCTACCTTCCAAGGTGTGCTGAAGAGGAATCCTTCTCTGACGCGGCGATTTCTCGGCTGCCAGTCGCCGGTTGCCGGTCGCCGGGGTGGACACCGGAGGACAAAGCGAGACATCGGAAGGCGATCCGGCGGCCAACAGGTCCGATTGCACGGGCGGGTCCGCCCTGGGGGAGAAGCGGACGTATAAGTTCAGCATACGTACGGTGCAACTGGCAGGCAAGGAATTTCCGATGGACGGAAGGACACCCAGCCGCGGGGGGTGTTGGAGGGGGATGTCAATCCCGCGCCGTTGGGCTTTCTGTTTCGCGGAAGAAGGCGATCAGGTCGGTTGCCGGCGGGCGGTGGCCGAGTTGCCGGAGCAGGGTGGCGACCTGCCCGCGATGATAGCTCGAATGGTTCACGACATGGCGCGCCATCTGCCAGAACGTCGACTCGAAGGCGGCGCCCGCGGTGTTCTGGTAGGCCACGACTCGCTGGAGATCGTCCTTGCTCGAGCTCGGGGAGCGCACCGTGGTCTCGTCGAGAGGTCAAGCTCGTGCTCCAGCGTGGCTCACCAGTCTCCTCCCGGGTAGGGCTCGGCATTCCACCACTCGACGTCGGGACGGTGGGCCCAGAGGAGACCGCGGACGAGCTGCTCCGGATCGTCGTCCAGGTTGCTGATCAACTGGCGAGCGCTTTCGTCGTTGATCGGCCCCGGATCCTGACTTGCCCACGCCTCCCGCGCACCCAACGCGGCGCCTCTCCGTTCGCCGAAGCTCTGCGAGGGCGGCGGATCCTCGGGTTCGAGGCCCGACTCGCCGACCCCTTCATTCGAGCGGGTGAGCGCTTGATCCTCGAGCCGAGTCTCGTCCTGTCCCGAAAGTTGCTCCCGGTCTTGAAGGCGGTAGTTGAACGTGAGCGAATCGATCATTCGCTGGGCGAGCGCGAGATTCCAACGTGCGTCGGGATCGTCGACATCGAAGCGGAGCGCCGCGCGGCTCGCGGCGACCGAGCCCTGAAGCAGCGTGAGTGCGGAGTCAGGGGAGAGGGAGGCATCGACGCGAGTGAGCCGGGCGTATCCCAGATTGTAGCTGCCCCGCCTGGCTACCGTCGTGTCGCGGCTGGCCGACGCTTGCTGAAGCTGGTTGTCGGCCTCCTGCGGATCCTCGTCGAGCAGCGCGGTACCGAGGTTGAATCGGGCGACTTCCGGTCGCCGACCGCCTTCGACGACATTCCGGTAGACCTCGCCAGCGGTGGACTCCATCCCTTCGCGGAAGAGCCGATTGCCCCGCTCGATACTTCGCCAATCAATCCAGAAGAGGAGGGCGATGGCGAGCAGGACAGCGAGCACAACTCGACCCGTTCGGCGCAGCCGCGAGATCTGCGAGGGGGTTCTCATGCGGGCCTTCTCATGGGCGCGAGTGCGCGTTTCGGCATACGGATATCCAGCAGGCTCTCGAGAACGATAGCCATCAAGGCAACGGCGGCCAGCCCGAAGATCGGATCCCAACGGGTCCATGCTGGTGCGTCCTCGAGCGGATCTGGCGGGACGGCCGACACGGTCGGGGCCGTCAGTGCCGCTCTCAGTCGGGTCATCGCCGCCACGTCATCGACGGCCGCGTAGACGCCGCTCCCCGCGTCCGCGACCAGAGCGAGGTTGGGCTCGCGAAGCCGCGAGATGGCTGGTGCCCCTCCCTGGTCCATGATCCGGCCGCCGAGCTGGTAGGGAGCCGACGGCATGACCATACTCGACCCCTCGGACGTTCCGACGCCAACCGTGTGCACCGTTACGCCGAGCGCCACCGCGGCACGGCCAGCCGCCTCCATACCGCTCGGATCCTCACCCGCCTCCCCATCACTGATCAAGACGATGGTCCGTTCGTCGTCGGCCGGGGCCCAGCGGTCGAGCATGTTGACGGCTTCAGTGAGCGCGACTGATGGGAGGGAACCGGGATCGTGGGCGCTCGCGATGGTCGGAGTGACTCCGCTCAACAGGTAGCGGAGAGCTCGATGGTCTTCGGTAGGGGGCCCCAGGGGATAGGACCGTCCAGCGAAGAGCAGCAGGCCGACTCGATCATCCTCGAGCGCCGTCAGGAGGTCGTCGACCGTCGCAACCGCCTGCGCGAGGCGATTCGGAGCCACGTCGGTAGCCTGCATGGAGGCGGAGATATCCAGGGCTATGAGGAAGTTGCGCACCGGCGGCGGAGGCGCTGGCGGGGCCGGCGCGACATCCCAGACCGGACCGGCAACAGCGCTGGCGGTCGCCATCACGGCGATCCCGAGAAGCAGGACTCTTTCCCAGGGCCACCGGTACAGGTTGGACCTCGACAAGCGGCCAGCAGCGACGCGACCGCCGAGGAACCCGGCGAGCCGGCGCCGACGCCACCAACGACTCAACGCCCCGACGCCAACCAACACGACGAGGCCGGCGCCAATCTGTAGCCAGAGCGGGTTCGCGAAGCTCATGGAATCACGCCCCAGCGTGAGCCCTTCAACAATGTCTCCGCACCGAGCAACGCCAAAGCCAGCAGGAGAAGGCGCAGCCTCTCCGATCTCCTGGATTCGACCTCCGTGACAATCACGTCGGGCGCTTCGAGCGCATCGATGGCGGTATAGATGGAGTCCAGCTCAGCGCCGCTCGACGCAAGGAAGTACTCGCCGCCGGTGATCTCGGCGATGCCCGACAGCACCGTTCGCATGTCACCTGTGGTCGCCGCGCGTGCGCGTGTGTACGCCTCCCGGCGGGCGCGCGCGATGGAATCCTCCTGCCCGACGATGCTGATGGCGTGAACCCTCACACCCAGAGCCGCGGCCGCCCGCGCGGCCATCAGAGGACGCACACCCGTGCCGTTGTGAGCGCCGTCGGTGAGGAGAACCGCCACCCGCGGCTCCCGATCGGATTCCATGAGCCGCCCAACCGACGTGAGGAGCGCGCTCGAGATGTCGGTACCGTCACCGACCATCTGGATCTCGAGCGACTCGACTCCGGCCACGACCAGGTTGGCGTCGGTGGTCGGGGGCACCCGCGTGAGTGGGCGCGCGGCGAAGCCGACGAGGCTGAGTTCATCGAGCGTTCGCCGCTCAGCAAAGTGGACCGCAGCATCCCGGGCGACATCGATCCGCGTCCCGCCCGCTTCCATATCCTCCGCCAGCATGGAGCTCGAGAGGTCCACGACGAGCCCGATCCCCTTGCCCTGCAGCGACATCTCCTCGACCACGTCCGTCGTCTGGGGATCGGCCAGTGCGAGGACCAGGCTGACAACGGCGGCAGTTCGGAGGAGTCGAGGCAGCAGGAGGACGAAGCCCGCAGGCGCGCCCCACCAGCGGGCGAGCGAGCGGGCCGATTCACCGCGGGCGTACAATACCCCGGCGCCCGTTCGCGGCCAGACCAGCAGCCACCACACGGGAAGCAGGAACAGCAGGTTGAGGATCTCAGGATTGGCGAATTCCAGATCCATCACGAGTGTGAAGCGGCACTGATCCAGTCGCGGACGACGGACCAATCGACCTCGGCAACATCGGCCGGAGGATGGCCGATGCCGAACTTGGTACGCTCCGCCGTACTGATCGTGCGCGAGAGCGCTTCGGTATTCCTGGCTCTCGGCCTCGATTCGAGCGCGCGGAGCAGCTCGGTGCTCGTCAGCGACGTCGGGAGGTCCGGTTCGATCTCCTGGACGAAACGACGTAGCACGTCCGTCGTCGAAGCGTAGAAGTCATCGAGCCGACCGTTGGTGTGCCAGCCCAGGGATCGGATCCGGTCGAGCTCCTTCAGAGCCTTCTCACGGGGTGACTCCTGACGCAACCGGATAAGCAGGGCACCGCCCGTGGCGGCCCACCACCCAGGAGCTGCGCGGCCGGCCCCAACCACGCCCGCCAGCGCGAGGATCCCGACGCCGAGCCCGAGCCAGAGGCTCCAGGCCCGGCCGAGCACATCAGCAGGCGGCCGCGGGACGAGGCGGGCGCCAGAATCGGCCATTGCGGCGAGCTCCGGGACGAGAACCGCGCCGAGCGGCACGGCATGGCTCCTGTCCTCGGCGAGGAGTGGAGTCTCGGACGCCGGAAGCACGCGGGCCACTCCGTCTGCAGGCCGGGTACGGAGCTCGAGGATCGGAAGGTCCAGCCGCCCCTCGCGGTAGCCGATCACCGGGTAGACGGCGATGACATCCAACGAATCGCCCGGGGCCGGAGCAACCTGCCAGGTAGCAGGCCCAAAGCTCTCGGCCGTTTCTTGGGGGGCCAGGCTGTCGGGGAGGAGAAGGACGTTGCCTGCGGCGACCCTCACGGTCAATTGGAGCTCGAATGGCTCCGCGAAGCCCGGGCTCTCCGGGACGCTGCGCATCTCGACCAGCCGGACGACCTCGCCGACAGCCTGCTGACCGGCAAGTGGCGTGACCAACTGTAGACCGAAGGCGAAAAGAACGAAGGGACGCTTCATCGAATGGCTCGGCGACGGCGAAAGAACTCGGAGATTGGCGCGAGCGGATCCGCGGCGGTATCGACATCGATCAGCTCCGCGCCCACCTCGCTCAGGAGGCTCACCATCTCTCCCTTCGCGAGCTGAACGCTCCGGCGATAATGCTCCCGCACCCGGCGGCTGCCACTGTCGATGACCACCCGCCGACCGCTCTCGGGATCCGTCAGCTCCACCCAGCCGACGGAGGGAAGCTCCGCCGTCGCTGGGCTCGCTAGCCTCACCGCGATCAGCTCGTGGGCCCGCGCAGCTCGCCCCAGCGCACCGCGCAGCCGCGGGTTGTTGCGGTCCTGGATGAAGTCGCTGATCACGAACAGGTTGGCGCGCCCTGACAGGGTGCGCACCAGATGGTCGAGCGCCGGGGCCAGGTCGGTGCGCCGGCCCTTCGGCCGGAATGAAAGCAGGTCGCCGAGCACCCGAACGGTGCGCCTTCGCCCCGAGCCCGGTGACAGGAAATGCTCGACACGATCGCTGTACAACATCAGGGCTAAGCGGTCGTTGCTGCGCGTGGCGGCGAAGGCGAGCGCAGAGGCGATGAGGGTGGCGACCTCTCCTGCACTTCGCTCGCCGGGTCCGAACCTCCCGGATGCGGACACATCGACGACCAGGACGACCAACAGATCCCTTTCCTCGATGAACTGGCGAACGTAGGGACTCCCTCGACGGGCGGTGACCTTCCAGTCGATCGCACGAACGTCATCGCCGAACTGGTATCCACGAACATGCGAGAACTCCATCCCTCGGCCAACAAAGACTGAAAGATGGTCCCCGCTGAACAGCGACTCGACGAAGCCACGGGTCCGCAGCTCCAACGTCCTGATCTTCCGGAGGATTTCCGTAGGAGGAGGAGAGGCGGGGGAGAGCAATGCCTTGTACGTCAGGGGGCGGGGACAGCCCTCAGCAGCCGGACGACCAGATCATCCGCGTCGATTCCGCGGGCGTCGGCCTCATAGGTTGTCCTGATCCGATGGCGGAGGACCGCCGGAGCTACGGCCTTGACGTCATCGGGCAAGACGAAGACCCGGCCACGCAGCATCGCGAGCGCACGCGAGGCGCGCGTGAGGAAGATCGTGGCACGCGGGGAAATTCCGAACTCCATCAACTCCTCGAAGTCCGCCAGCCCCGCAGAGGCTGGCTCGCGGGTCGCGAAGACCAGGTCCACGATGTAGTCCTGGATCCGCTTGTGGACGTGCACATCGTGGAGCTTCGTTCTCGCCTCCAAGATCGCCGCCGCGGTTGCAGGTACGGCCCTTTCTTCATCACGACCGCTTGCCTCGGTCAGGGCGACGCGGCGGATGATCTCCCCTTCCTCCCCGCGACTCGGGTACCCGATTCGGAGCTTCATCATGAACCGATCGAGCTGGGCCTCGGCGAGTGGATAGGTACCCTGTTGCTCGATCGGATTCTGAGTGGCGAGCACCAGGAACGGATCGGGGAGTGGGTAGGTGGTGCCATCGATCGTGACCTGTTCCTCTTCCATCGCCTCCAGAAGGGCCGACTGAACCTTCGGCGGAGCCCGATTGACTTCGTCCGCCAGGACAATGTTGGCGAAGATGGGCCCCTTGTACACGCGGAATTCGCCAGAACCCTGGTGATAGATTGGCGTGCCGACGATGTCACCGGGAAGTAGATCCGGGGTGAACTGGATGCGCCGGAACGTCGTGTTCAGGGCGTCGGCCAGTGAGCGGACCAGCAACGTCTTGGCTAAGCCGGGCAGGCCCTCGAGAAGCATGTGCCCTCCGGTGAGGAGAGCGATCAGGAGGCCTTCGACGGTCGCGTCCTGGCCTACGACACGCCGGTGGACCGAGCTGGCGACTCCCTGCAGGAGCCGATGCCCGGCCACCTCGATCCGGCTATCCGCGTGCAGAATGGGCATAGGGCGCTCGCCGCGGGGGACGCGTTCGTGCTCTTCTTCGGATGGCGGTGAACGGAATCTGGGCGGGGGCCGAGCGGCACCGCAAGATCGACGCTCGCATTCGAGTAGCCTTAGCGCACGAACTCGTCGATCTCACGTATCTCGACGGCCCCCACGGGCAGTGCCCGCAGCCCGGGCTCAACAACGCTCCGATCGCCCACAACGACTACCACGGTGCGGTCGGGGTGGACGTATTCCCTGGCCACCCGCTGCACGTCGGCCGCAGTGACGGCCATGGTCCTCTCCACGTAGTCGTCGTAATAATCCAGCGGGAGGTCGTAGACGGCCAGTTCGGCGACGCGGGCGGCGACCTGACCCGTCGTTTCCATTTCCTGGGGGAGCCGCAGCGCCAGATACTGCTTGGCACGGTCCAGCTCGTCCGTGGGAACGACCTCGTCGCGGATGCGGGTCAGCTCCCCGAAGAACTCGATGAGTGCACTATCGGTCTTCTCGGTGACGACCGCGGCTCCGGCGGAGAAGGGCCCCTCACCGAGACGCATCGCGAACCCCGAACCGGCACCGTACGTGTAGCCGTGCGTCTCGCGCAGGTTCTGGTTGAGCCGGCTCGTGAAGGAACCACCGAGTAGGGTATTGAGGACCTGGAGAGCGTAGTAGTCGGGCGTGTCGCGGGACACGGCAGGATGCCCCAGCCGGATCTCGGACTGCGGGGCGGCCGGTTTGTCGACGAGGAAGATCCGGGTTTCCGGCATCGGAGGCGGTCCGGGGATAGCGAGATCGGGCACGGCACCCTGTTCCCAATCTGCGAAGATCTCCTCCACGAGCGAGTGGAGTGAGGCGTCGACCGCCCCCGCGAGGACGAGCGTGGAGGTGCCTGGCCGATAGTAACGCTGGTGGAAATCGACGAGGGTACTGCGGTCGATTCCTCGAATCGAAGCCTGAGTGCTGAGCCTGCCGTACGGGTGATCGCTCCCATAGACGAGAGAGCTGAAGGCATTTCCGGCGATGACGGCGGCCTCGTCGCGGGCGCTGGCGAGCTCCGTCAGCCGCTCCTCCTTGACCCGTGCCAGCTCGGCTTCCGGAAAGTCCGGACGGATCACCACGTCGGACATCAGCCGAAGGGCGTCGGGAAGCTGTTCCCTGAGCACCTGAAGCCCGACCTGCGCCTCGTCCCAGCTTTCCCCGACGGTGAGCGTCGCACCGAGCTGTTCGATCGCCCCCGCGAGCTCGAGGGCGTCACGACCGCCTGCGCCTTCGTCCAACATTTCGGCAGTGAAGGCGGCGAGGCCGGGATTGTCGGATGGATCATCCATCGAGCCGCCTCGGGAAACCAGAAATGCCTGCACGAGCGGGAGGCCACCGCGTGGTAAGTAGAGCACCCTCAAGCCGTTCGGGAGGGCGCGCTCGACCGGCTGTGACATCTCGAAGCTCGGAGCAGGTCCGGTCGTCGGCGGAGTCGTCGGATATTCCAGAGGCTCCGGAGCGGGCTGTGCGGCGCACGCCGCACCAACCAGCAGAACGAACCCGGCGCTAGCGAGCCGCTTCATCGGGTGACCGCTCCTTCCGCCGCGAGCTCCGTCTCTCCCTCCGGAACGATGCTGATCACGATCCGATTCTGCCCCTCCAGGTACGTTCTGGCCGCAGCCTGGATATCGGATGGGGTCAACGACCGATAGCGAGCGAGGTCCTCCGCGGAATAGTCGGGATCGCCCGTGTAGTAGTAGTAGAGGTTGAGCTGATCGGCCTTGCCCAAGGCGCGTTCGAGCGAGCTGACGAAAGTAGTCTCGATGCCGTTGATTACCCGCTCCAGTTCCTCGTCGGTCGGCGGGGTCTCTGCGATCCGCGCGATCTCCTCCATCGTCGCCTCCTCCAGCTGCCCCAGCTCCAACCCCTCCCGACCGGTGACTCGAATGAAGAAGTCACCCGAGAGAAGCTGACTGTTGTTGAACGCGACCACGTCCTGCGCGATCTGATCATCGTAGATCAGCCGCCGGAAGAGTCGTGAATTCTTGCCGTCACCGAGGATCTGGGCCAAGGCGTCGAGGGCGTCGTCGTCCTCAGCAAAGAAGGGCTGCGCCCGCCAGGCGATATTGAGCTGGGGTAGCGTCACCCTGTCCTCGAGGGTGAGATACTGCGTCTCGGGGATCTCGGGTACCGCGATATCCGGCTTCTCGACCGGCGCACCGGCGGGGATTTCTCCAAAGAACCTCTCGGCGTGGCGACGCACCTCCTCGGTGTCCACGTCTCCTGCGACCACGAGCACCGCGTTGTTCGGTATGTAGTACCGCCGGAAGAACGACTCGACATCCTCCAGTGAGGCTGCGGAGAGATCCTCCATCGACCCGATCGTCGGCCACGAGTACGGGTGACCGTCAGGATACAATGCGTCGAAGACGACCTCGAAGAACGTCCCGTACGGCTGATTCTCGTACCGCTGGCGTCGCTCGTTCTTCACGACCTCACGCTGGAGGTCGAGCTTCTGCTGAGTCATCGTCTCCAGCAGCCGCCCCATCCTGTCGGCCTCCAGCCAGAGCGCGAGCTCGACGGCGTTCGAAGGGATCGTCTCGTAATAGTTCGTACGGTCCGGGGTCGTGCTCCCGTTGTTCGACCCGCCGGCCGCTTCGAGGAGCCGATCGAACTCGCCTCTCGGGACGTTTGCGCTACCCTCGAACATCACGTGTTCGAAAAGGTGGGCGAACCCTGTGCGGCCGGGCTGCTCGTAGCCGGAGCCGACGTGATACCAGACGTTTACCGCCGCGATCGGCGCCGAGTGGTCCTCGTGTACGATCACCTGCAAGCCGTTCGGCAACGTGAACATCGTGTGCGGAAGGCTCACGTCCTGCCCCGCGACCGGCGACGCGAGGAACACCAGGAGAATCGAGAGTCGCTTCATGAGAATGGTGAATGGAGAATGATGAATAGAGAATTGCCGATCGAAAGCTGAATGGCATGGGGAGCATCCTTTCACCATTCACTATTTACTATTCACCATTCGATAGTCCAGGGTTCGCGACTACAGAAGGTCGGAATAGAACTCGACGGTCGACTCGGCGATCCGCGTCCAGCTGAACCGATCGAGGACCCGCTGGCGGGCCGCGACCCCCATCATTTCACATCGGCCGGGGTCATCGATCAACTCGTTGACGGCATTTGCGAGCGCTTTCGAGAAGGCGGATGGGTTGCGCGGCTCGGCCGAGTCGCCGCTCTCCGTTTCGAGCTCGACGAGCAACCCGGTCTCGCCTGGCACGACGACCTCGGGAATCCCCCCGACCGCCGTGGCAACGACCGGGGTCTGACACGCCATCGCCTCCAGATTGATGATCCCGAAGGGCTCGTAAACCGACGGGCACACGAAGACATCAGCGTGCGAGTAGAGGGTGATGACATCCTCCTTGGGGAGCATCTCCGGGAGCCAGATCACACGGGGTCCAGGAGTCGCCTTCGCCCCGTCCACGAGGTCGGCCATCTCCGTAGCGATCTCCTCGGTGTCGGGCGAGCCCGCACAGAGGACGACCTGAACGCCCGGCTCGATGAACTCGATCGCCCGCACCAGATGTAGGATTCCCTTCTGGCGCGTAATCCTGCCAACGAAAAGGACGATGGGTACGGTCGGGTCGATGCCGAGCCTCCGCAAGGTCGACTCCGAAGGACGGGGTCGATACTCCTCGGGATCGATTCCATTGTGAATGACCCGCACCCGTTCGGGGTCGACCCCGTAGAGCGTCTGGACGTCCTCCTTCATTGCCGCGGACACCGCGATTACCCCGTCGGCGTTCTGGTATCCCGTCTTTTCGATCCAGGTCGTGACGTCATACGCAGAACCGAGCTGCTCGGCCTTCCAGGGGCGGTGGGGCTCCAGGGAATGCGTCGTCAGGACGAGCCGTGCGCCGGTCAAGGGTCGAGCCAGGAGACCGGCCAGGTGCGAGTACCAGGTGTGGCAGTGGATGATCTCCGGGGCGCGCACGGCGCCGACCATGGCGAGATCCCGCAGCAACGCATCCAGCAACCTCGAATGCCTCGGCTCCTGAGCCGGAAGGGTCACGTCGGGAGCCACGCCGTGGACCCGCAGGTTCCCGTCGTCCCGGGACTGGTCGCCGAAGCAGAAGACGTCCACCTGGTTCGAGCCGCTCAGCCGCGCGAGCTCCCGCGAAAGGTATTCCACGTGGACTCCCGCGCCGCCGTAGACGTACGGCGGATATTCGTTGGTGAAGAACGCAATCCGCATGGTCGATAGCTTAGTCCGCTAGAAGGGTCGATATCGATGTGGTGTTTCTTCGGTTGGCGTTCCCGTTCCCGTACACGTTCCCGTCGGCCTTCGCATCGGGAATGTGTACGAGTACGTGTACGGGCTGCCCTACCTAGATGACCGTACCGTCGGGGATTACCGCGTTCTTCAGGATCACGATGATGCCGTCCCGGATGAAGAAGCCCGGGCCCTCGCCCTCTTCGACGCCGCGCTCGTTCGTGATCGTGCATCCGCGGCCGACCGAGGCATTCCGGTCGACGATCGTTTCCTCGATCCTGGTACCGGCCCCGACCCCAGGCCGGGCCGGCCCTTGAGTCGGGAACCGCCCTTCCGGGTCCTGCCACGCGTAGTAATCCGACCCGAGCAGGACCGTTCGGCGCATCCTGGTGCCTCCCTCGACCAATGATCGAATCCCGATCACCGATTCCGTGATGTCACTGTCCACGATCACGCTTCCCTCGCCGAGGATCGTGTTCTCGATGCGGCTCAACGAGATCTTGGCCGGCGGGAGCATCCGGGCGTTCGTATAGAGCGGCATCACGGGGTCATACAGGTTGAAGGCCGGCTTCGGCTGACCGAGCATGATATTCGTCTCAAAGAAAGAACGTACCGTCCCGATGTCGTTCCAGTACCCTGTGAAGGGATAGGCGACGACCCTTCGCCGACGAATCGCCCCCGGGATGATCTGCTTTCCGAAGTCGTGTTGGTCCGGGTTGCCGTCCAACTCCTCCTGCAGGACTTTCGCGTCGAAGATGTAAATGCCCATCGACGCGAGATAGACGCGGCCTTCCTGCTCCAACTCGGGAGAGACCGGGCTCTCCTTGCCATCGAGATCGTCGAGCGGCGGCTTTTCGTAGAACTCGGTGATCGAGTGCTGCTGGTCCATCTTCAGGATGCCGAAGCCGGGCGCCTCCTCGGCGCGAACAGGTGTCACGGCGATCGTGATCTCGGCCTCGTGATGCTCGTGGTGGAGCTGCATCAACTGGTAGTCCATCGTGTACAGCTGATCGCCCGAAAGGATGATGACCTGATCATGTGGATAGGTCCGGAGATGGGGCATCGACTGGCGCACGGCGTCAGCGGTACCCTGATACCAGGTCTCGGAGGTCGCCGTCTGTTCGGCGGCGAGCAGGGTCACGAAGCCGCCTCGGAATCGATCGAAGAGGTACGAGCGAGCGATGTGGTTGTTGAGGCTGGAGGAGTTGTACTGGGTGAGTACGAAGATCCGGTCGAGACCTGAGTTGATGCAGTTGGAGATCGGGACGTCGACAAGGCGATATTTGCCGGCGAGTGGAACGGCTGGCTTCGCCCGATCGCTCGTGAGCGGAAAGAGTCGAGAGCCTGCGCCGCCGCCCAGGATAACGGCGAGCATGTTGTCCAGCATAGGGATGGACCGAGCGTCGCGTGTGAGGGGAGCCGAACGCCGGAGCAGCGTACTCCGAGCAAGGCAAATCGTACGCCACAAAGGCCATTGATAAATCGTGCAGCTCTGCGTTTTCCTTTCCTCGCAGCTCGGCGCGCGCCTTGATCTGCGCGATTTCTATTCGGCCTTCGCTGAAGCGTGCTCAGCCCACGAACGGATGCTGGTGAAGATCGGGAAGCCGATCGTTAATCGGGGCCTAGAACACGGCGTAGCGCGCAACGGCGGGTCGGATTTGTCCTTCCCGTGCTTCGGACGTATTTTCATCTGCTACCGAATCCCAACCCTTATCCAGTGAGGGCTCCTTCCGATGCTGCAAATGCAACCGAGTCGCGCTATCCTGACTGCGGCCGCGGCGGTCCTCGTGACCGCGAGCTGCGCCACCGGGGCGGCGGAGACTCCCTCCGTCGAAGCCAGCGGGACCCTGACCGCCGCCGCAACGCCACCCGTCGCCGCCGAGATTTCGGGCGGCCCCGATATGGCGCCGACGAATGATCTCCCGAACGCCTACGAGACGATCGAAGGGTGGGCCCAGATGCCGGCCGGTCGCGAGTGGGGATCCACCAGCGCCGTCGACGTCGACCCGGATGGGGTCAGCATCTGGGTTGCAGAACGGTGTGGCGCCAATATCGGAGCGTGCGTCGAGAATCCGGACGTCGATCCGATCATGAAGTTCGACGCCGAAGGCAACCTGGTGACGAGCTTCGGCGCCGGACTGGTGACCTGGCCGCACGGGATCGGGGTCGATCAGGAAGGGAATGTCTGGGTTACGGACGGGAGGGACAATAGCGTCGACGGCGAACCCGCTGCGGACCCCGTCGGCCACCAGGTGTTGAAATTCAGCCCGGAAGGTGAGCTGCTGATGGAGCTCGGCGAGCCGGGTGGCGCGCGCGAGCCGGAGCACTTCTGGCAGCCCAACGACGTCCTGGTGGCTCCGAACGGAGATATCTTCGTCGCGGAAGGGCACTCCAACGACCCCGAGTCGGCTTCCGCCCGGATCCTCAAGTTCAATAGCCAGGGCGAGTTCCTCATGCAGTGGGGAACGATGGGCAGCGCGCCCGACCAGTTCATGCAGCCGCACGCCCTCGCGATGGATTCGCAGGGTCGCCTCTTCATCGGTGATCGAAGCAACAACCGGATCCAGATCTACGATCAGGAAGGAAACCTGCTCGACAGCTGGCATCAGTTCGGCCGTCCGAGCGGTGTCTTCATCGATGGAAACGACAACCTCTATGTGGCCGACTCGGAGTCTGGATCGGTGAATCCGGACCACGGCGCATGGTTCCGTGGGATCCGTGTGGGGAGCGCCGTCACCGGCGAAGTGCAGTACCTGATCCCGGACCCGCAGCCCGACTGCCGCGGCACGTGCACCGCCGAAGGCGTCGTGGCGGACGCGAGCGGTGTGATCTATGGCGCCGAGGTGGGTCCGCCGCCGGGACGTCTACAGCGCTACGTCCAGTAGTAATACGCGAGAGACCATCTCGATATGAGCGGCGCGCCAGCCCGGTTCGGCTGGCGCGCCGCTTCTTTTTGGCACCACTCTCGCTCGGACGCTCGGGAAGGTACACCCTTCGGAGGCGCGCGGCATGAGTTTCGACCAGGGGATGGAAGAGCTGGGAAGGATCGTCGAGATCATCGGCATCCTGGTGATGCTCTTCGGCATCGTATTCGCGAGCGTCGTCTTCCTCCGCAACTGGCGGCGTGATGACATCGACAAAGCGTTCCACCAGCTTCGCGCGAACCTCGGAAGGGCGATCCTGCTGGGACTCGAGTTCATGGTCGTCGGCGACATCATCAACACGGTTGCCGTCACCCCGACGCTCGGCAACCTCGCCGTGCTGGCCGTCATCATTGGGATTCGAACTTTACTCAGCTTCGCACTGCAGATCGAGATCGATGGAAAGCTGCCGTGGCGACGCGGTGACGCCGAGACCGCCCCGTCCATGGAGTAGGTACGCATGGCCGAAAACCTGCCGACTTTCCTTATCACCCCAGTGATCATTCCCGCGAACGCGGGAATCCAGTTACTCCGTCGACTGCCGCGCCCTGGATTCCCGCATGCGCGGGAATGACGACGGTGCGGGAATAACGGCTGATACCGGGCCGCCGACCGAACCACCCGAGCGACAGGGGTAGCGGCAGCCGGAGCGGCGGAGTAGAGTAGCCAGGGAAGGGCGGCGCCGTACGTGCTGTAGTGTCGACTCTTCCGACTCGGTGTCAACGGCGCGGCGTGCCTGCCGTCCGGTAAACCCTTCTTTTAATCACTTGCGCGATCCCTCCGTGCTCGAGGCTCGATCTCTCGCGGTTCGATTGAGGACCCGCCTCGCCGGGGCCAGGGACGAGCCGATGGCCACCGTGGTCGTGGACGGCATCTGGCTCGACGTCGTGGAGGGTATCCTCGCGAGCGGCGAGAGGTTGCCGACGGCCCGACAGGTCGCCGTCGAGCTCGGTGTCAGCCCCCGCACGATCGAGCAGGCTTATCGTGAATTGGCGAAGCGTGGGGTCGTCGCGAGCCGGCCGGGAGAAGGAACGTTCATCAGCCTCGAGCCGCCTCCCGCAGAAGAACGCGAGCGCCATCGGCGCTTCGCAGAGGTCTGCCGGGGGGCGTACGAGGGGGCAAGCGATCTCGGATTCGGCGTTGACGATCTCATCGACGCGATCGCCGAGTTCCGATCGCTCGAGAAGAACGAGGCGCACGAGGAGACTCGTAGATGATCCCACAGACTATGCCAGCAAAGGCCGTTGCGAGGCGCAGGGCTGGATCCGCATTGGAGCGGAGTTCCCCCAACGATACTCGATATCCGGTCCCAGCGATCGCCGCTGGCGCAGCGGCTGGGCTGGCAATAGTCGGTGGCGCTCTACTAGCCGGTGTACTCCCAGCGGTTGCGCTCGCACTGGCGGGTGGCGCGGCGCTCCTCGTCGGTTCCTCGATCAAGTTTTGCGACCAGTGGGAAAAGGCAGTCGTTCTTCGGTTCGGTCGCTATCGCGGACTCCGCGGACCCGGCCCGTTCATGGTTGTGCCGATCATTGATCGGATCGGCTATCACATCGATCAGCGGATCCGGACGACCGATTTCGCCGCCGAATCGTGTCTGACTCGCGACACGGTTCCCGTCAACGTCGACGCGATCGCTTTCTGGGTCGTGTACGATGCCGAGCGCGCAGCTCTGGAGGTCCAGGACTATCGCGAGGCCGTCGTCCTCGCGGCGCAGACGGCGCTGCGGGATGCGATCGGCAAGCATGAGCTGGCGGAGCTGATTCAGTCCCGTAAAGAGCTGGGTCGTGGTCTTCAAGAGGCACTCGATCGGAAGATGCACGACTGGGGCATCCAGGTTCAATCGGTCGAGATTCGCGATGTGATCATACCGCAGGCTCTGGAAGAAGCGATGTCGCGGCAGGCCCAGGCGGAGCGAGAGCGGCAAGCACGAATCATCCTCGGGACCGCCGAGACGGAGATCGCATCCAAGTTCGTGGAGGCAGCGGAGCGCTACAGCCAGAGTCCCGTCGCCTTGAATCTCCGCGCGATGAACATGCTCTACGAGAGCATCGTGAAGCGTGGGTCGCTGATGGTGGTGCCGTCAGGGCTGGCAGATTCCCTGAACCTACCGGGGGTGATGGGGATGGCGAGCGCGGCCGGTCTCGGGGCGGACGATCGAGAGCGCCTGATCGAACGGCTTCGGACGCCCCCGGAGACTGAGACGGATCCCGAAGTTGGTTGATCCACGATGCGGGGTGACGTCCGCGCTCCCAGGGTGCCCGCGTGGTGCGCTCCTTCGCTCCGCGCGAATGACGAAGTGGGATGAGCCGCTATTCGCGGGGACTGCCTTCCCAGCGTGCCCGGGGGATTTCGTCCACCAGCTCGTAGAATCCGAGGTCCGTACCACTCCTGAGCTTCGCGATGTAGAGGATCTGTCCGGTATGCATGGAGAAATGTTCGACGACGTGATAGATCGCCTCTAGCGCGGAAACCCTTCGACCCTGGACTTCGACCTCCTCCGCCAACCGCTCGCGCGGAAGCGACGCGATGACCGCGACGGCCTCCTCCACCGCACCGGTTAGCTGCTCGAGGAGCTCGTCGCGCGCGATGGGCGCGCGTTGGTCGAACTCCTCCTGGCGGCGACGAACGTCGGCGGCTCCCCCTACGCCGCTCACGATCCACTGGCGAACGTTCCCTGCGAGATGCAGCATCAGATTTCCGATGCTGTTCGATGTGTCGTTCGGCCGCCACCAGAGATCTTCCTCGTTCATCCGGAGGATAGCCGCACGAATCTTCGGGAGCAGCTCCCTAGTGAGGAAGTATTGCGAGCGGTCGAGAAATTCAGTTCCAGGTTCCATATCACGTTTCGCAGTTACTCGCTCGGCCCCTTCCACCGGACCGCGGCCAGGCCGCCAGCGACGACGGAAACCGGGCCCAGGACGCTCAGCACGATCCCGTACCAAATCGGTTGCCCTGGAGAAGGGGCGGAGAAGATTATTGGGAGGCTAAGAATAAGGATAACGAGCGCGAGCGCCCACATATGGCCGTGTGGAGTGTGGGGCGCAAGGCGAACGGCCACCGCGCCTCCACTCGCACCAGCGATGGCGCCACCGACCAGGTTCAGCCCGAGGTAGAGCGGCGTCGGTGGGCTCGTCGCCGAGGCACCGGAAAGCACACCCGAGAGATAGGTGAGGACGATCACGAGCGCGAGGGTGGCGATCAGACCCGCCAGGACCGCTGCGATGCTTCGGAGCATGACTGGTTGGGGACGGGTAAGATAAGGTTGCACGCGGAACAGGGCTCGGCTACCGTACTCGATCATCACGACGGATCAGCCCTGCTCCGCACTCCCGTGAGCCCCCATCGATCGCACCTTCATTCAACGGAGGATCCGGATGAGAAGCCAATTCTGCTTTCGTCACCTCTTCACGCTGATGCTGGTGGGTTCGATGGTCGCCGCGCCGGGACGCGTGGAAGCACAAACACCGAAGAGACTCCTCATCCTCACTCATGCGGGACTCTACAAGCATGCCAGCCTCGAGCCGGCCGAGCGCACAGTGACCGAACTGGCCGAAGAGGGTGGGTTCGAAGTCACGACGGTCCAGGGCTACCTCCAGGATCCTGAGGACTTCGACTTCTCGTTCCTCACCCGAGAATACCTCGCCGGGTTCGACGGCCTGATGATGATGACGAACGGCAACCTTCCGATGACCGACGACCAGAAGCAGTCGATCGTTGAGTTCGTTCGTGAAGGTGGCGGCTTCATCGGCGTGCACAACGCTTCGTTGACCTTCTATGACTACCCGCCGTTCGGCGAGATGCTGGGTGGGTACTTCCGCAGCGCCATCCAGCAAGGTCACCTCTTCGTGTTGAAAGTGGAGGACCCGGACCACCCTGCCACTCGCATGCTGGGTCCGAGCTGGCCGATCGTCGACGAGTTCTACCTCTTCGGCACCGCTCCGTGGGATGAGGAAAGCCCCGAAGACAATGTCGACGTCCTCTTCGGCAACCGCATCCCGGTCGGTTTCTCACGCGATCGCGTCAACGTGCTGCTCAGCATCGATACCGAACTTACGGATCTCGACGGCCTGCCCGACTTGGTCCCCGGCGGGGACTACCCCCAGGCCTGGTCACGCCCCTTTGGCGAAGGGCGAGCCTTCTACTCCGCAATCGGACATCGGGACGATATCTGGACCAACGAACCGGTCTTCCGGGCGCATATCCTCGGGGGGATTCGCTGGGCTCTGGGCCTGGAGGAGTGACGTCGATCTCCTGACCGTCGAATTGATGGATCGAGGCATCCGTCCCCGGTTGCCGGACGCTTCGGACACATCCCGGTTCAACTGGCCGAAGGTGAGTTTGCGGACCGCCGAGGATCGAGGTCTCTTTCGAGGCTGGCGCGGTCCCAGTCCCCGAGTTCGGCCGCAGCGTCGTAGGTGGACTGAAGGAACTCGCGGACCCTCGCTTCCGGAGACTCCGCCTGCCGAACAGCATCGTACGGAAGGACGAACTCCCTCATCTCGGTACTGTAGAACGCCTCCGACGGCGAGACTTCACGGGCAGGGTAGCCGTCCGGCTCGGGATAGACGTACGCGTAGAAGAAGGGAAATAGATGCGCTCCCCCTCCCGGCCAGAAGCCAACGCTTGCGACTTCGCGAGAATAGGCTTCTCGCGCGATCCAGTCCGGCAGGTTGGGGACCCCACCCGGATGCGGGGGAGCGGCTCGCCCCGAGAACCGGCTGACCGCGAGGTCGAAGGCGCCCCAGAAGAAGTGAACCGGGCTGTTCTTCCCGATGAACTCGGCACGGAACTCGGTGAACACGCGCTCCGTGCTGGAGAGGATCCTCCACAGCCGGTTCGCGTAGTCCGGATCGTAAGCCGAATGAGCCCGATCCTCTCGAAACGGCGTCGCATCCTCCACCTCGTTGGGGCGGCCGTGAATCGCGACGCTCAAGTCCAAATCGCCGAGCGCGGCGAACAAGCGATCGTGGAAATCGGCGACAGCTTCTGGCCTTAACGCCAGTTCCCGCTGCCCACCGTCGCTCGATTCTATCTCCAGACGGTGGTTCAGAAAGTCGAAGTCGATGGTAAAGGTGCGATCCCCGTATGGAATCGGGGAGGTGGTCAGCCCCCTTGCCGTCAGGTACAGGGTGGTATGCCAGGAGTGATTGATCCAGGGTGTGCAGGCCGTCCGGACCTTTCCGACGATCTGAGTCCACCGGTGCAGGGTCTCATAAGTGTCGCCCCACTCCTCGAGCGGCAGGGATGGCCAGCGCTCAGGCGCGTTCATCGGCATGACCTCACGGCCGCCCCGGCCCGGGGCACGCGCCCCAACATTCCGCATCGCTCTCCCACGTGTGCTCCCACGGTCATGCCGCCCCCAAAGCAGATTCAGCGATTCGGTGCCGTTGCCGCAACGGTTCGACCCGCCTGAGACGACTGCGTCGATTTGCGACAATGCTCCGCGGGTGACTCGGATCGCAACATGTCATGCACACCCCACCTTTCCCAGCGACCGATTCGTCGGGTGACGGCATTTTCCCCTTCGACAGGCGAATACCGAGCCAACTTGACTTGAGGCAGCTCGTGCCTCTACATGATATCGGCAGTCTGCACGTCCCCAATCAAGTAATCAAGTAACAGATCCGCATCGGCGGGACCTGCCTGCCGCATTTCGCGTAGGACGGCGGTAGGTCGCTGTGCTGACCTGCGGGTGGAATATGAGTTGCGGTCTGTGAGCTCGTCGGCCGGTATACGATCGAAGCTGGAGTCGCCTCGTAAAACACTGACTCGACTTACTTTTCGGCCGATTTCCGCGGTCTTTTGTTCGCGCCGTCTACAGGAAGACTCGGGTGGCGGTCGGTCGTCTTTTCCCGGGTCCTGGAATACGAAACATCCTCGAGCTCGCGAGTATCGTCGGGTCGAGCCCGATGCCGTCTCCGGCCGAAGGTGTACCATTCCCGAAAGGAGGGCCGGAAGATGGGGATCTCAACGCGGACCAGGGAGTCGGGTATGGCGAGGCCCAAGAGCGCGAATGAGAAATGGAAAGAGCGGTGGGGGTCCTGGGTCCTACGTTCCACCATCCTCGCTGCCGTTGCGCATGCCGTAGTCCTCATGACCTGGCCGCTATGGAGCATTTCCTACACCCCGATGGATCCGCTCATCGAAATGTTGCAGATCCTGCCGATCATGTCGACCGGCTCCCTGTCAGACCCCGAAGAGATGGCGCTCGCGGCGCTGCCGGAAGAGAGCGAGGAAATCGAGATCGGGCCCGACGAAGGTGGCGCGGGTATCGAAGAAGATCCGGCCGACGATCTGTCGGAGATTCTGGGAGAGGGACCCGAACCGTCTCTGGCGACGTCGATCGACCCGTCCGCGGGAATTTACGGGCGCCCCGCCCCACCACTCGAGGGGGACCTCATCCTCGAGCCCGTGACGCCGGTGACCCCCCAGGTCGTTTCGCTCGCACCCGCCGTCGTCTGGCCGCGGATCCGGAATCCAACGATGATCATCCGCTTCCTGCGGACCCGATACAACCAGCTCCTGCGCGATCCAAGCGCGAACGGAACCGTCGCGATCACCATGTGGATCGACGAGCGCGGCACGGTCGAATGGGCAGAGGTACGCGACTCCAGCGGCCACCCAGACCTCGACAATATCGCTCTCGACGTCTTCAGCGACGTGGTCGTTTTCGCTCCCGCGCGGAGCCAGGGATCAGCTGTGCCGCTGGGTGTGACGATCTCGGTGCCCTTTACGATGCCGTGGTGAGGCGAGCCATCAGCGATCGGTCCGCAGACCGATCGCTGATCGCCAATACCCTCCCGCGCGAAAGTCTTAGTCGAGAAACCCCGGATCGACCGTCGCCTCCGGGACGGTCGAGACGAGGCCCACGGCGCCTTCGAGTAGTGCCGGCACCTCCGTAAACGGTATCTCTTCGATCTCCACTGGGGTGAGCGGTCCGGCGCCCGAGCGATAGACCGTCGCCAGCTGCGACGCCTGGGTTGCATCGACGGAGAAGCCTGTATCGATCATACCCAGCGGTCGAAAGATCCGCTCCTCCATGAAATCGTCGAGACGCTGGCCCGACCAGACCTCGACGAGGCGCCCCAGAACGGTTGTCGCCTCGCTGTAGCGGAAGCGACCGCCCGGGTCTTCCATGAGGGGCGACCGCACGATCTTCGACACGAACGTCGGCAGATCATCGGTACGAGAGCGTACGCCGTCCTGACGGTAGAGCTCGGACGTGCGGTGGCTCAGGCCCGAGGTGTGGAGGAGGAGGTCCTGGATGGTGATGGGCCGGACGGGAGGTCGGAGCCGACCGTCCGATCCCGAGAGGACCCGTACGTCGTCGAACTCGGGAAGATACGTTGAAACCGGATCAGAGAGTTGGAAATGGCCCTCCTGGTTGAGCATCATGACGGCGACCGCCGTGACCGGCTTCGTCATCGAGTAGATGCGGAAGAGGGATTGAGCGGTCATCGGCGTTTGCGCCTCGAGATCCTGATATCCGACGGATTCGAAGTAGGCGAGCTGACCATCACGAGCAATCGCTGCCACGGCGCCGGCAATCCTGCCCTCGGCGACGTACTGGCTCAGGAGCCCGGTTGCTTCCTGCAGAGGGGCGGCGGCAACGCGAGCGTCTGGGGAGGCGCTGGTGAGGGCATCCTGCTGGGACGCCGCAACGGCGGGGTGCAGGAGGCAGATCAGAAGAGTACCGATCAGGGTGCGGGTCATTGTCGTCTCTCGGGTTGGCGACAGGTATTCACGAAGCTCAAGCGATTGGTCTCCCGCGGAAACGCGGAGAACGAAGGGACAATGCCGCTCACGAGCCTCAGCCTCCGAACTCCTCCGCGACCGCGGCGGCGTCGGCTGAAACGTCGTCCTCGTATTCCGAGAAGTTCTCGACGAACATGTCGCCGAGCTTGGCCGCCTGAGCGTCGTAATCGGAAGGGTTCGACCAGGCCTCGCGCGGACGCAGCAGCTGGCTCGGAACACCGGGTACGGCCGTCGGGATCAGCAGACCGAACGCGCTCTCCTTCTCCATCGCTGCAGGATCGAGCCTGCCCTCGAGCGCGGCGTGGATCATCGCACGGGTATGCTCGAGGTCGATCCTTCGGCCGGTTCCGTACGGTCCGCCAGTCCAGCCGGTGTTCACCAGCCACACGGTGACATCGTGTCGCGTGACCTTCTCTCCGAGCATCGCTGCATAGGTGGACGGCGGAAGCGGGAGGAACGGAGCACCGAAGCATGTCGAGAACGTGGCCATCGGCTCGGTCACCCCGCGTTCCGTGCCTGCAACCTTCGCCGTGTAGCCCGATAAGAAGTGGAACATCGCCTGTTCCGGTGTCAATCGGGAGATCGGAGGCAGAACCCCGAAGGCGTCCGCTGTCAGGAAGACGATGTTCCGCGGATGTCCGGCCGACCCCTCGGGGATGGAGCCTGGTATGAACGCGATCGGATAGGAACCGCGGGTATTCTCCGTCCATCGGTCGGACTCGAGGTTGACTGTTCCGTCGTCGTTCACGTCTACGTTCTCGAGGATCGTTCCAAAGCGCCGGGTCGTACTGAAGATCTCGGGCTCACGGGACTCGGACAGGTTGATCACCTTCGCGTAGCAACCGCCCTCGAGGTTGAAGATCCCGTCATCGCTCCAACCGTGTTCGTCGTCGCCGATGAGATGCCTCTCCGGATCGGCGGAAAGCGTCGTCTTCCCCGTTCCCGAGAGGCCGAAGAAGACCGCGACATCGCCGGCCTCACCGACGTTGGCCGAGCAGTGCATCGGTAGCATTCGCTCGCGAGGAAGCAGGAAGTTCATCATCGAGAAGACGGACTTCTTGATCTCGCCAGCGTACTTCGTCCCGCCGATCAGAACTTCACGACGGCCGAGGTGGAGGACGATGAAGGCACCGCTCCGGGTGGCGTGCCGGGCCGTGTCGGCCTGGAAGTCGGGATCGTGAAAGATGGTGATGGCTTCGCTCGGAGTGATCGTCGGCCAATCCGACTCGGGACGCCGAAACATGTTGTGCGCGAAGAGGTTGTGCCATGCGCTCGGTGTCACGATCCGGACAGGCACCCGATAGCGATCCTCTACGCCGCTCCACATGTCGCGAACGAAGAGCTCCCGCCTGGCCAGGTTCTCGACGAGGTCCTTCCGAAGCACTTCGTAGCTCTCGGCTGCGAGTGGCGCGTTCACCTCTCCCCACCAGACCTCCGCCTCCGTCTCTGGCTCTCGAACCACATAGCGATCCTTCGGCGATCGGCCGGTGTGTGGCGAAGTCAGCGCGTTGAATGCACCGCCCTCCACCAGCTCCCCCTCGCCCCGCTTGATCGCCTCTTCGATCAGGCGGACCGGGGAATAGTTCCAGTGCACGAGTGATTTGGTTTCGATTCCGTGGACGGCGAGGTCCCCGGAAGGAGTTGCTTCGGAGCGGACGACACTCATCGTATCTGTGCGTGTGGTCATCGGTTCAGGCTGGATATTGGCGGCGTGCCCTGCGCGCCTTCAGGCAATCCCGGGTGCTGCTGAAATTGCGGAGGGAAAAATCGAGAGGCCGGAGCAGCGGTTCGGCACGGAGTCAGGCCACGCCTCGGGTGGTCGGCACCTGCTGTCGCTCGACCCAGACAATTATCGCTGCGAGAACCTTGGTCTCGGCCGCCTGAAGCCCGCCGAGCGTAGCGTCCGCGTCGCCAGCATCCTCTTCCACCACGGCGAAGACGACGCCGTCCGCCCCGAGCTGAGCGGCCTGTGCGACCATACGATCGCGGAAGTCGTTGGCATCTTTCCCGTACGCCGATTCGACCACCGCTTCCCAGACGCCGAGTACGGCGTACGGCCGCTCCGGGTCGCCCTCGATCAGCTCGATCTCATCGATGCTGCGAGGCGGCCTCGGGCCCATGAGATCTGGCTCGAGAGGGGCAGGAGGCGCTGTCGCACACGCAGCCGCGAGGAGGCAGGCGAGCAGACAGCGAACGAGGGATCGGTGCATCTCTCAGGTCTCCGAGAGGATCGTCGGACGGCTGGTGGCGACAAACAGCGGTGCTATGAGATGCGCGCAATCGCCATGCAGGCGCCGAAGGACTCGAATCGTCGTTCCGGATGCAAAGTGGACGCCTGCCGGCTCGAGCCCTGCCGTACACCGGCCACTTTCGCTAAAGATAGGCGGTCACGCCAGTCGCGCCATCTCGGCGAACGTCAGACCGAGGGACGTGCACTGAGGGTTGTCCGCCTCGACCGTGCCGGGTTAGCTTGGTTGGCATCCTGAAAGTCGGCTTCGGGCCCCACCTCCGCATTACAAGTTTCCTCCACCGGTTGGAGTCCGATGATCACACCGCCCTGGATTCGCTCTGGAGTCGCCCTTGCGGCGGTCGGGAGTATCGTCTCGTGCGGTTCGGGTGAAGACCCTGAAACGCAGACCCAAGCCGCTGTTGAGGGGCTCGAGATCGTTGCGGTCTCGACCCGGCCACACCTGGTCACTGGTGGTGATGTGCTGCTTCGGGTCGACGCCGATCCGAGTGTCGATCTGTCGGAGCTCGAAGTGACCGCCAACGGTGTGAACGTCACCCACGGCTTCCGACGGGTCGGCGAGGAGAGCTCGATGCTCGGCCTGGTAGCGGGGCTGCCGCTCGGTGACAGTGAGATCGGGGCGAGTGCACCGGGTGCGCAGGGTTCCGCCCTCCTCAGGATCACCAACTATCCGGTCACGGGTCCAATCATTTCGGGGCCCCACGAACAACCCTTCCTTTGCCAGACGGACGCATTCGAGGTGGTCAGCGGCGGCACGCTCGGCGTTCCGCTCGACCCCGACTGTTCAATCGATAGGCGCGCGGACTACGTCTACCTTTCCTCTGTCGACGCGGAGTTCAAACCATACTCGCCTAGTGACCCGAGGCCAGATGACTTGGCCACCGCCAACACGCTCGACGGAGAGACGGTCCCCTTCATCGTGCGCGTCGAAACGGGAACAGTGAACCGCGCCATCTACGAAATCGCGATGCTGCACGACCCGGCGGAGCCCGAGCCCGATCCCTGGGTTCGCAGCGTCGGTTGGAACGGCAAGCTCGTCTACACGCACGGCGGCGGATGCCGCTCGGGGTGGTACCAGCAGGGCGATGCCACTGGCGGCGTTCTCCGCCAAGGGCTGCTCGCGATGGGGTACGCCGTGACCTCGGCGTCGCTGAACGTCTTTGGTCAAAACTGTAACGATCTGCTCGCTTCCGAGACGCATATCATGGTCAAGGAGCGGTTCATCGAAAGCTACGGAGAGCCCATCTACACGATCGCGACGGGCGGATCCGGAGGATCGTATCAGAGCCATCAGACGGCCGACAACTACCCCGGCGTCTTCGACGGGATCATCGTTTCCTCCAGCTTCCCGGACGTCACCTCGGCAACGATCTTCACGCTCGCCGACGCGCGGCTCCTCCACCACTACTTCAGCGAGATCGCTCCGGGGGTGTTCACCGAGGAGGAACAGCGTTTGGTCTCCGGGTTCGGCTCCGCGGGCAGCATCCCCAACCTCAGCCAGGGAGCGGCACGTCTGGATCCGACCTACTCGGATGCAGCAGTCGAGGAGCAGCAGGGAGGTGAAGTGAGCCTCCCCGAGCTGGAACCGAGGCGATACTCGGAAGCGAATCCGAGCGGGATCCGGGCTACGGTCTACGATCACACGATCAACGTCTACGGCCGTGATCCGAGCACGGGCTTCGCCGCTCGACCCCTCGACAACTACGGAATGCAGTACGGGCTGGAGGTCCTGAACCGCGCTGGAATCACGAAGGAGCAGTTCCTCGATCTGAACCGGCGGGTCGGCGGCTTCGATCGCGACCTGAACCATGTACCAGAACGGCATCGGGCGGATCCCGTAGCTGCCGAGCGCGCGACCAGCACCGGTCGCATCCTCTATGGCGGCGGCGGTCTGGCCGCGACGCCGGTGATCGACTATCGGACCTATACGGACGATCGGGAAGGTGGCGACATCCATATGATCGTCCATCAGTTCAGCACCCGGGCCAGGCTCGCCGCAGCGAACGGACATGCCGACAACCACGTGATGACGATCGGCGGGCGCTGGGGATTCACCGAGGGAAGCCCAGATCTCGGACAGCTGTTCCGTCAGATGGACGAGTGGCTGATGAACCTGCGGAGGAATCCCTCGGCGGCGGATTCAACCGAAAGGGTGGCTCAGGCCAAACCGCAGGACCTCGTCGACAATTGCTGGGACGAGGACGGCGAGGAAAGGGTGAACATCCGCGAGCCACTGTCCTTCGATGGCGCCGGTCGCTGCAGTGAACTCTACCCGGCGTTCCCGACGCCTCGCCACGTCGCGGGTGCGCCGTTGACGAACCATATCGTCAGCTGCACGCTGAAGCCGATCGATCCGGCTGACTACAACGTATCCTTTACAGAGGGCGAACTTCAGCAGCTAGGGGAGATATTCCCCGACGGCGTCTGCGACTGGGAAGCGGGAGATCTGCACGCCGCCGAGTATCGGGGAACGTGGCTTTCCTTCGGGCCGTCTCCCGTCAACCTGGTCGAGTAGAGGGCCCAACTGAAACGGCAACTACGATTTACCGCAGAGTCGCAGAGAGCGCGGAGTTTTTGTTCTCCGCATCCTCGGCGTCTCAGCGGTGAAACCAGTTTGGAAGCCTTTGATGGATCGCGCAGCCAGGCCTAGCCACGGATCCTTTCTTCCGGGGGCACTCGATAGCTGATCGCTAATACCCTCACTCCGTTACCTGAAGGTCCTCCACCAGAACGCCCGGCAGCCTGTGGTTGATCCGGACCCCGTAGATCCCATCCGTCTGGATCATTGCGGACGTAGGCGCTGAAAAGACCACGGTCTCGTTGACGACGAAGTCGACCTGCTCGGCCCCGACCCTGACCTCGAGATCGTTGACGGACTGGCCATTGGCGTCGGCGGCAACGACTGCATCGTGCGGCGTGCGGCCCTGGATGTCGTGCGTCGTTTCGTCACCCGCTCGATGCTTGACCAGGAAGCTCCCATCCTGTGCCACGAGGAAGTACAGGTAGTTCTGACTGTCGGCTTCGAGCTCGTTCCCTCCGAACATGAGGCCGTAATAGTTGACGTGATCGCTGAGGGCCTGGAGCGTGAACCGGGCGCTGAGCGTGTAGGTTCCGGTGGCCGTATTCGCAGGCTCCCAGATAACCGCGGCCGGGCCGGTGTTCACCTCGATGCCGCCCTCGGCACTCGAGATCGTGACGTCGGGCACGTCATCGGGGTCGGTCGCGCTGGTGCTCTCGTCTACGCGCATCTGCAGGCCAGCGGGCGCTTGTGCCGCAAGTGGTACGGCGACCAGGATCGCCAGTAAGGCCGCGGCGAATCGTCGGATCATAGAAAGCTCCTTTATGCGGAGGGGTGGTAACCGGCGCGAGACCGCGAGGAGTCGCGCCTGGTCGATCTTGGATAGGATAAGCAACGGAGGGCGAATTCTCCAAGCCCCTTCGTTCGCTGCGGTGCGAGGGCACACCGTTGCGAGAGCCCCCTGATTGTCCAGTACCGCTACTCCATCACGTGAACCGTGATTTCGTGATCCGCGTAGAGCCCGCCATCGTCGGCCCGACCCCTGAGCAAGTAGGTACCGGGTTTCATGAACGTCGCATGGACGACCCAGCGGCCGTCTTCCGGGATCGGCGGGGACTGCCAGAGCGGAGCCCAGGGCGAGTTCGCTCCGGCCCTCGTATCCTCCCAGGTCTTGACCTGGATAGGATCGAACTCGACGTCGGCGGTGCCGCGGTAGACGAACCACGAGAAGTGCAGCCCGTTGGTCTTCCCGACAGTGACTCGCCTCGGCGGATTCAGCGCCCGGTGTAGCGCCCTCATCTCGGGCGTCAACTCCGGCTCCTCCTCGTCTTGCGCCGCCGAATCGCTATCCTCGTCATCGTCCGCGTCGTCGTCTGACTCGACCGCACTGCGTGCTCCGCGCGTGTTCGGGAGTCCGTCGTCGGTGACCGTGACGATCAGCGTGATCGGCTGACCGACGCTCGCGTGACGGGACGCCGGACCTTCGACGGTAAAAACCGGCGGGGTGTTGGATCTGGTCTCGGGGCTACTCGTCCCAGCGCCGAGCGAACCCGTCTCCGATGCGATGACAACGTTGTCGACCAGGTAGTCGGGTCGGAGCGAGGCGTACGCCTTCTCGGTGACGCCGTTCGAAGTGAGCGTCCAGACCAGTTCCTCCGCCTCCGTGAACCCCTCCGGTACCGGCACGCGGAAGGTGAATCGGTTCCGTCGTGGAAGGAAGTGTGTCGGCTGGCCTCGGTCGGAAGGGCCAGGCGAGAAGCCGTTCTCGAGACCGACTTCGATGTCGAGCTCTTCCTCCCAGTTCCGATTCATGTACCCGAAGAGAAAGTAGACCTGACCATCCGCCTCGACCTGCCAGCCTTCGTAGGCGGGAGAGATGTTCTGCCCCTCCCGATAGGAGAGTTGGGGCTGCGCCTCAAGATCCTGATGAGCGACGATCACGGCGATCGCTGTCAGAATCAGACGGACGCCAACGACCCACCGACCGCCCGTCGGTTGCGTTTCGGTCATCTATGATGTCTCCTCAAAGACCAAGCCCGGTTGTCATCCCCGCGAAGGCTGTAAGCGGGGATCCAGCCACTGGATTCCCGCCTTCGCGGGAATGACGACGGGGCGCGGGGTGACAAGTTCTTTCCTGCGATACTCGGCCGCCACTGTGACCCAAGTGCTTCACCTGGGTCGCCACGTCCCGCCCTCGAGCTACGGATCCGTCGACGGCCCCTGACTCGGGTCGGGGGTGGGGATCGTCGCGAGGCAGAGCGGGCACCCGATGACGTGGTCGTTCTTCGTTACGTTGAACCGCTTCCGCCGTTCAGCCATCTCTTCGATAAACTGTTCGTCGCTCATCGAGACGCGCATCCCGAGGTCGATGAACATGTTGGTCACCGAGCGATTCCCCGATCCCTGCCAGTTGCGGGGATCAGGCACGTTCGAGTTCGTCGGCGAGTTGTCCATGTAGCCGATGATGTGAAGGATCGTACCCTTCGGCAGCAAAGGCTGGTACCCGTCGTCGTACGCGTAGCCGCGGACCCAGTTGTGGTCGTACCCGGAGCAGCTCAACGTCTCGATGTTGATCCCCCAGATCGCCTGCAGGCACATGCGCATACCCGGGGCGTGAAGGTGGGGCTCGAAGGTGATGATCTTCGTGTGTTCCGGCAACACGGTATACGCGTGCAGCTCCTGGCCCGCCTCCATACCCTTGATGTCGATGTCCAGGCCGTTCCCGAGCCCGAGCGAGAGGGGCTTGTATTTGGGCTCGTAACCTACGGGGTGGAACTTGAAGCCGACGAGCAGATGGCCCTTCGTGTCCCGCCCGTTGGAGTGCAGGTGTACCGACTCCGAGACGATGCTGGAGCCCGCCTTGAGCAGACGCCCGCCCTCCGGATCGAACATGTCCGGGTTGCGCCCAACTTCGTGGACCGGCCATCCGACCCGATCGGTCTCCTCACCGTTCTCGTCATCTACCTCGGTTACCTCGGTCCGCCAGATCATGTGATGGACGATGTAGCGACCTCCCACCGTCTCGCGACCGCTCCCATCACTGTCGACGTCGTTGACCTCCTTGATCTCGACCGCCGCCACGTACCGGTCCTCGGTAAGACCCGTCGGGATGCTTTCGATCTCGCCCCACCAGTCGGGCGCGCCGGCTTCCACGACGATGTCCTGCGATCGGAGGACCAGGTCGGGCTCGCCGATGGTCCAGACCGTCTCGTCCTCAAAGACGAGCGGTTCGGGCAGGTCGGCGGGATCGCCTTCCGGCGCGCCGCTATCCGCCCATGCCGCAATCGCGGCGAGCTCCTCGTCGCTGAGAGACGGATCGTTCTTGTAGTGTTGGATGCCGATGTCCTTCTCGATGTACCAGGGCGGCATTGCGCCGGCGCGATCCCGAATCCCGGTTCGCTGCTGGATGACCTGCACCCAGGGTCGCACTTCGTCATAGGTCATGAGGGACATCGGGGCGACCCCGGCCGGCCGATGGCAGGTTTGGCAACTACGCTGCAGGATCGGAACGATATCCTGGCTGAACGTCACCGGCGATGCGACGCCCTCCTGCGCCCCGACATCTTCAGGAAGCGCGAAGATCGTCGCCGGGACCAGTAGCACGGCTCCAAGGCCAAACCTGAATCCGTTCCTTGCGTGGAGCTTCATCGAGAGCACTCCTTTTCGAAGAACGTTACGCCTGTCGTGACTGCAAAATGTGTCATCCTCACGGAAGCGGGGATCCAATCGCTCAATCGGCTCGCCCACCCCTGGATTCCCGCGTTCGAAGCCGTGTCACAAGTTCGGGAACCCAGGGGCGATTGGATTCAGCTTCCAGGGAGCGCGGGCCTCTGGCACGCATGGACGCCGCGTGCCGGGCGGGCGAGACGCCCGCGTTCCCAGGGAATCTCGAGTGGTTCTGGACCTACTTTGTTGCCGGAGCGACGACCGGATGCTGGCAGGCGACGGCACCGATCGTCCGCGCCTGCCAGCTCCGTGCCTACGTCCTCAGGCCGGCGCCTCGTCGCCACACATCGTGCCACGCTGGCTGAGCTCCAGATTCGGATTGATCTCGAACTCGCTCTCCGGCATGACCATGCGGATCCCGTTCCGATACGAGTAGGGATACGGCGTACTGCCGACACCCCGCGGGAACCAGAGGTCTTCGCGGATCTTGGTCGCCCAGTAGCGGCCCTCCATGAACAGAGATCGGCGCCGCTCCTCGATGATCAGCTCCGTGACCCCCTCGGCGTCGGTCGCCGACAGATAGGTGACGAGGGGCAGGTCGTGGGCTGAGCGAATTTCGTTGACGAAGTCGATTGCCGCCTGGCCACCTTCGAGCTCCGCCCGAATCAACCAGACTTCCTCCCAGTTCGCGAGCGGGATGTTGGCATCCAGTCCGGGGTACTTCTGCTGCGACCAGCGAGGGAAGGTATTCGTCACGGCGCCCTCGTCCCGAACGCGAACGCGGGTGTCAGCGACCGCGGTCTCGGACTCCGTGGTGGTAATGGGATAGCGATCGTCCGTGACGGCGCGGCCGTCCGGAAGGATGCCCAGGTTGCGATAACCGGTGTAGGGAATGACGTCGGGCCAGCCGGGCCCGGTCCACCAGTCGATCGGCCCGATAACGGTGTTCATGCCGAAGGAATTGTGGGACGCGAAAACGCGGTTCCAACGGAACCGTTGACCACCCCCGTCCCGGGTTGCCCACGCTACGAATCCGGCCTGGACGCGCGCCGCGTCCTCCAGGGCGCCTGCGTTGTTGCCGCGAGCCCACCGTACCCGTGCCCGCAATACGTATGCAAACTGCTCTGCGCTCGAGGCGATATCCGGTTCGATTTCGAAGTCGCCGGTGGTGGCGATGTGGTCGAGCGCAATCGTTAGCCACTCTTCGCCCTGGGCGAGGGTTTCATCCGGCGTCATCAGCGTACCCTCGTCGAACGCCATCTCACAAAAGTACTCGCCGAAGACGTCGTACGGAATCGCGGCATAGAGCGCGGACTGCGCCAGCAGCTGGTCCTCGTTCTCGATGCCCTCCCACCCGGTAATGGCCTCGTATACGTCTTCGGCAAGCGACCGCCCCTTGTGAAGCGGAGTCCACCAACCGTATGACGTGTCGCCCGTGTTGCAGTTGGTCGTGGTGGGGGCATCGG
>WHSP01000003.1 GCA_009380025.1 Gemmatimonas sp.
TGAATGCATCTAAGTGGGAAGCCCTGCCCAAGATGAATCCTCCCAGGCCGCAAGGCCTCTGAAGGGCCGTGGGAGACCACCACGTGGATAGGCGGCAGGTGGAAGCGTGGCAACACGTGCAGCCGAGCCGTACTAAGGGCCCGTGCGGCTTGACCGGAGTTTTTCGGCAGTGCCGCATTCCGATGAAAGCACCGCACGAACTACCGAACGAGCACACGTCAGGCACACTCTCCTGGACTCGTGCCCCCACTACCCAACCACCCACCCCTTTCGATCGGCGGCCAGAGCGCGGGGGATCCACCCGATCCCATTCCGAACTCGGCAGTTAAGCCCCGCTGCGCGGATGGTACTGCCGGGGCAACCCGGTGGGAGAGTACGTCGCCGCCGATCTACTCCTACAACCCAACGAAGGCCCCAGGCTCTTACCCGCCCGGGGCCTCGTTGCTTTTCCCCCTGATTCCCTTCGCCCCGACGCCCCCCGATCCGCCTTTTCCGCGCTGCTCACAAGCTCTAGATTCAGAATCCATGTCGATGGGAACTCGTGCCGGGACGGTTGCGATCGTAGGGCTGCCGAACGTGGGCAAGTCCTCGCTCCTCAATCGGTTCCTCGAGACCAAGCTGAGCATCGTAACCGCGTCTGCCCAGACCACTCGAGAGCGGGTGGTCGGGATCGACACGAGGGACGGGATCCAGATCGTCTTTGTCGACACGCCTGGAGTCGTCGATCCCGCGTATCTGCTTCACCACTCGATGCTGGAGATCATCGAAAGAACGGTTGCGGACGCGGACGTAGTGGTCCTCTTACTCGACGCCACCAAGCATCCGCCGACACTGCCGACTCCGATCGAAGAACGCCTCGCTGCGTCGCGCGGGAGTCTCGTTGTAGCCATCAACAAGATCGACCGGGCACGGCCCGGCGACGTAGAAGCCCTGCAGCGGTGGACCGTGGATCACTTCGGCGCAGCCGCGGAAGAGGTCTCGGTCGCGACCGGCGAGGGGGTCGACTCGCTTCGCCAAGAGCTAGGCGTTCGACTGCCGCCCTCTCCCTACCTCTATCCGGACGACGACATCTCCACGCAGTCCGTCCGCTTCTTCGTCTCGGAGCTGATTCGCGAAACCATCTTCGAGCAATACGCGGACGAACTTCCGTACAGCTCCGCCGTCGAGGTGGAGGAGTTTCGCGAAACTGAGGATCCCCTCTACATTCGCGCAACGATCTTCGTGGAGCGTCCATCCCAGAAGGGAATACTCATCGGGCGTAAAGGCAGAGCGCTTCGCGAGCTCGGCGTCGCCGCGCGGGCCAAGATCGAAGACTTCGTGCAGCAGAGGGTCTTCCTCGACCTGTGGATCAAGGTTCTTCCGAAGTGGCGGAAGCGCCCTTCGGACCTTCGCCGATTCGGCTTCCCCGTACCGGAGTAACTCAACGAATGCTCGATCCAAAGTTGCTGGAAATACTCGTGTGTCCCAAGTGTCGCGGGGAGCTCGCACTGCGGGAGGATCCGCCGGCCCTCGTGTGCAACAACTGCCGCCTCGTCTATGAGATCAGGGACGGCATACCGATACTCCTGATCGACGAGGCGAAGGCTCTGGAGATTTCGTGAGAGAAGAAATGCCGTCATTGGGCGGCATCGAGGCCTTCGGTTCGGACGCCCGGGAGGTTTGACATTGATCTCCTGGTCACGATAACTTCCGGCGTTCTCCTTCGTTCCTCTTCCCAGGTCCTGTCCAACGCGAAGTGCTGCCCGCACAACTCATTTGGGCGTTCGCCTCGCGCGGTACTGGAGCGCAGCATCCCGTTCGTGATTCCAGCACGCGAGGGAATGCTCGGAGGGCGGCGGACAGAGCGACTGGATCTTCCCCGCTTGCTGCCTGCGGAAACGGGCACCGCGGGGACACTCGAGGAGCGGAAAGGCCCGCGGGACGAACGACCGCACGTGAGATCGTTCTCGTTGTGGCAAGTCAGGTAATGCTAATCAGCACGACAGGAAGATGAACGTCGGGTGTCCGGACTGCGGAACCGTCTACCGTGTGGATCCAGCTAAAGTGCCGGTCGCTGGAGTACGTGCGCGGTGTGTTCGATGCCCGAGTGAGTTCGAGGTATCCGTCGAAGAGCGGTTCAGCCAACCGCCACAGCCTGCCACCGCTGCATTTGTGAGCGCCTCGGAGGGCTTGGAGTCTGGCGCGGTCGGCGACGGACCAAAGACCGTCGGACTGGAAGGGCATGATCGCGATGCGTCAGTGGGCGCGGAATGGTCGGGGGAGAGTTCGCTGGGCGAGTCCGAGACCAACGCAACTGAGACGGCGACCACAGCATCGCCAGGGCAAACGGACGCGAACGAGCAGACGTTGCCGCCAGCGCCATTCGGTTCCGCGGATCCGGACGCGCGGGCTCGGCGGCTCGCGCGCGCTCTCGTCTCCGACATCGTGGTCTACCACCCCGACCGACGCGAGCAGAGCCTGAAGCAGGGAACTATTCGGCAGGATTTTCGCAGCGAGATCAGCAAGAGTTGGGACGAATACGTCGACCAGGTCGGGAACGAAATGGCCAGAAAGACGTCCTACTTCCAGGCGGCGCTCAACGAGATCCTAGCTGGGGGTGCGCGGATCTTCTGACGAACGAACCGGAAGCCTTTGCCTGTCCCAGTCTGGTAGATGCGGCGCATGCCAACGCCAGTTCGAAGGGGCCCCGCCAGGTGGCCCTTGTTTGTTTTTTGGTCCCCGGGAGGTGATCGATGATCATGATCAATGAAGGCAGGACGCGGTTGGACGACTACGATAACCGGCTCGGTGAGCTGAGGAGGTTTCTTTGACCTCGTCGCCAAGGAAGACCGGGTTCATCAGCTCGAGGCTCGAATGGCCGAGCCGGCCTTCTGGAACGATGCCGATCGAGCGCGAGGCGTCATCGACGAAGTCAACGATCTGAAGGCCTGGACGGATCCCTGGCGAGAGATGTCGTCCAAGGTCCAGGATCTTCGCGAGCTCGGTGAGCTCTTGGAGCACGAAGACGATCCGGCGATGAACGAGGAGTGGAGCCGAGAAGTCGAGGAGGTCGGTGCCACCCTTCGTGACCTGGAGCTCCGGAACATGCTCCGCGGCGAAGACGACAAGCGCGACGCAATCGTCACGATCCATCCCGGTGCCGGCGGGACGGAATCACAGGATTGGGCCGAGATGCTGCTTCGGATGTATCTGCGGTGGGGCGAGCAGCGTGGGTTCAGCGCCGAGCTGCTCGATCGATTGGAAGGTGAGGAAGCAGGCATCAAGTCCGTATCGTTCGAGATTCGCGGGCAGTACGCCTACGGATACCTCAAGGCGGAACGTGGCGTTCACCGCCTGGTCCGCATCTCGCCCTTCGATTCCCAGGGCCGCCGCCACACCTCCTTCGCATCGGTGTTCGTCTATCCGGTGGTCGACGATACGATCCAGATCGACGTCCGTGACGAGGATATCGAGATGGACGTCTATCGGGCGTCCGGTGCGGGCGGTCAGCATGTGAACAAGACGAGCAGTGCCGTGCGCCTTCGGCACACACCTTCGGGGATCGTCGTAACGTGCCAGCAGGAGCGGTCGCAGCACAAGAATCGAGCGACCGCGATGAAAATGCTGAAGGCGGCCTTGTATCAACGCGCGCTCGAGGAGCAGGAGGCCGAGAAGGCGAAGCTCGAGTCGACCAAGACGGACATCGGCTGGGGCAGTCAGATTCGGTCGTACGTCTTTCAGCCCTATACGATGGTGAATGACCATCGGACTGATCTCAAGGTCGGGGACGTGCAGAGCGTCATGGATGGCGACCTCGACCCGTTCATTCAGGCATACCTGAAGGAATTCGGCGCGAAAGCATGACCGAGACGCGGAAGACGACGGAGTGGAACAGGGTCGAACGGGACCGGTTGGCCAAGCTCGAGGCGCTGCGCGAGAGGGGAGTGCCGCCCTACGCCTACCGGTTCGATCGGACGCACAGCGCCCGCGAGGCGATCGAAGGACTGCCGGCCAACCAGGAGGAAGGCGACCAGGTCCGTGTCGCAGGGCGTCTGATCGCGTTCCGCCGCATGGGCAAGAGCAGCTTCGCCCACGTTGCAGACCGTAGCGGCCGGATCCAGGCCTACTTCCAACTCAACGTTCTGGGGGCTGAGGGGTATGAGCTGCTGGATCTTTTCGACCTGGGTGATTGGGTCGGCGTCGAGGGCAATCTGTTCCGAACCCGGACCGGCGAGATCACGATCCGGGTCGAGCATTTCGAGCTCCTTGCGAAGACGGTCAGACCGCTGCCCCTGGGTAAGGAAGAGCTGGATCCCGAGACCGGGGAGCGGCGCGTCTACTCGGGCTTCTCGGACCGCGAAGCTCGATACCGGCAGCGCTACGCCGATCTCGCCGTCTCTCCCGAGGTGCGACAGGTCTTCGAGGTCCGGGCCCGCGTCGTTCGTGCCATCCGACGGTTTCTCGACGAGCGCGGCTTTCTGGAGGTCGAGACACCCGTCCTGCAACCGGTGTACGGCGGCGCCGCCGCCCGACCCTTCGTCACGCATCACAATACGCTCGATCTGCCACTGTACCTCCGGATCGCCGACGAGCTCTACCTCAAGCGTCTGATCGTGGGCGGGTTCGAGCGGGTCTACGAGATCGGCAAGGACTTTCGGAACGAGGGGATGGATCGGTTTCACAATCCCGAGTTCACCATGCTCGAGTTCTATGCTGCCTTCTTCGATTACGAAGACGTAATGGCCATGACGGAGGACCTCCTGGAGGCCGTCGTGACCGATGCTTCCGGCGGCACCGTGGTCGAATTCGGCGATGCGAAGATCGACTTCCAGCGACCCTTCCGAAGGCTCACGATGTACGATGCGTTGGAGACGTTCGCCGATCTGGACGTCTCATCGCTGTCGGATGACGAACTGCGCCAGCGCGTCCGCGGGCTCGGCGTCGCCGACGCCGAGATGCTTGGCCGGGGCCGCCTGATCGACGAACTGTTCGGAGAGTTGGTCGAACCCAAACTGACACAGCCCACGTTCATTACCGACTACCCGCGGGAGATGTCGCCCCTCGCGAAGCCGAAACGGGGAGACCCCGAGCTGACGGAGCGCTTCGAGCTGATCGTCGCGGGCAAGGAACTGGCGAACGCGTACAGCGAGCTCAACGATCCGTTCGACCAGCGGGAGCGTTTTCAGTCCCAGATCGCGCTCAAAGAACTTGGGGACGAAGAAGCCCACGAGCTCGATGAGGATTTTGTTCGCGCGTTGGAATACGGGATGCCCCCGACCGGCGGATTCGGGATGGGTATCGATCGGCTCGTGATGGTGCTAACGAACCAACCGTCGATTCGAGACGTGATCCTGTTTCCGGCGATGCGTCCGGAATAGAGTAGGGAACAGAGAGTGAGCCCCTTGAAACTCGAATGGTTCATCGCCCGACGCTATCTCGCCTCGCGCCGGGGTGTGCGCTTCCTCTCGCTGATCACCCTGATCGCGATCGGGGGTGTGTTCGTGGGCGTCATGGCGCTGATCGTGGTGACGTCCGTTATGAGCGGGTTGCAGACCGATCTTCGGGAGAAGATCCTCGGGAACAATCCCCACATCTTCGTCACGAAGTACGGCGAGACGATGGAGCTACAGGGTTGGGAGGACACCCTGGAACGCGTCCGAGTCGTCCAGGACGTCGAGGCGGCCGCCCCCCTGGTCCACGCCGAAGTCGCTCTCGGGACCCCGGGCGGGCACGCACAGGCTGCGATCCTGCGTGGCATCGATCCGACCGCGACGGGAGAGCCGATCACCGATATCGTCGGTCAAATCCGGTCCGGTGAATTGGAGCTCGGGAAAACCGAATCCGGATTTCCACCGCTGCTGATCGGGGAGGGTCTTGCAGAACGATTCTCCGCCTACGAAGGGCGGGTCGTGAATGTGATCTCTCTCCAGGGCGTCCAGGTTTCCGCGATGGGAACGCTCGTTCCGAGGATTCGGAGGTTCGAGGTCGCCGGGCAGTTCCGAACGGGGATGTACGAGTACGACAACAGCTTCATGTACACGACCCTCGAAGCGGCACAGGATCTCACTGGGCTGGCGCCCGGAGTCAGCCACATCGAGGTGAAAGTCGCCGACCCGATCAATGCGGATGTTGTGGCGAACCGCATCGAAGACGAGCTCGGATTCCCTTATTGGGCACAGGACTGGATCGCGATGAACGCCCCGCTCTTTTCGGCACTCCAGCTCGAGAAGCTGGCGATGGGGATTATCCTTCTCCTCATCGTCATCGTGGCGGCGTTCAACATCATCTCTACCCTCGTCATGGTGGTGACCGACAAGACCCGGGAGATCGGCATCCTGAAGTCGATGGGCCTCAAGTCCTCCCAGGTCCAGCGCGTGTTCATGTTGCAGGGCGTCGTGATCGGTACCGTCGGGTCACTCCTCGGCGCCGGAAGTGGGCTTCTGCTGGTCTGGCTGCTGGACAGGTACCAGTTCATCGAGATCCCCGGGGATGTCTACTTCATCGATCGGCTGCCGGTCGCGTTCGACCCGCTCGAGATCGGGACCATCGTCGGCGCGAGCCTGCTGATCTCCTTCCTGGCGACCCTGTACCCCGCGCGCCAGGCCGCACGGCTCTTCCCCGTGGAAGCGATCCGGCATGAGTGACGAACGGGTGGAAGAGGGCGCCGCCATCGCGGCGATTGGCGTTCACAAGACGTATGTGGGCGGCGACGGATCGTTGCTCGAAGTACTCGCCGGAGCGGATCTTGTAGTTCAGCCGGGCGAGACGGTCGCAATCATCGGTGAGAGCGGCTCGGGGAAATCGACGCTACTCCACCTCCTCGGCGGACTCGACCGTCCGACCAAAGGCAGCGTCTGGATCGGGGGGACACGACTCGCGAACCTGGATGAGGACGCTACCAGTCGAATCCGAAACCAAAGCATCGGCTTCGTCTTTCAGTTCCACCATCTCCTGCGCGAGTTCACTGTGCTGGAAAACGTCATGATCCCCACACTGATCACGGGTCGGACGGCAGCCCAGGCGAGGGACCGCGCCCGGAAGCTCCTCTGTGACGTTGGGCTGGAGGGCCGGCTAGAGCACAAACCATCTCAGCTCTCCGGGGGGGAACAGCAGCGGGTCGCCGTGGCGCGAGCGCTGGTCAATGAGCCCCTCGCGTTGCTGGCCGATGAGCCTTCGGGCAATCTGGACCCGGGCACGAGCGACCGTCTCCACCAGCTACTGTTCACCGTCAACGAAAGCTACGGGACGGCGATGGTTCTCGTGACGCACAACATGCATCTGGCGGAGCGATCCGGAAGAGTCCTCGAGGTTCGGGGCGGCCAGCTCGTGCCCACGACCCTCGAGGCGACCGAGTATCCGAAACGTTCTGTAGGGTGAGCACATACGCGATGCGGTGCGATAGCTGTGGGAAGAGTGACGCTGTGATTCAGCTGACGCAGGTCGAGAACAACGAAATGCGCGTTCTTCACCTGTGTGCATCGTGCGCGGCCGATCGGGGGGTCGAGACGGAAACACAGCAGGTGAACGAGCCTCTGGCCGATTTCCTGGCCCAGATCGGAAAGGGGGCCGGCGAGGGGCCCGCGAAGGGCCGCTGCCCCGCCTGCGGCCTCACGGCCTCGCAGCTCCGGCAGACCGGTCGGCTCGGCTGCGGTGTCTGCTACACCCATTACGACGATCACCTTCGTAGCCTCCTGAGGCGGCTGCACGGGGGCTCGAAGCACGTCGGCAAGATGATCCTCCCTGCGGATCCGGAAGACTCCGACCGGACGGCGAGGATTCTCAGCTTGCGCCGGAGCCTGCAGAAGGCGGTCGATGCGGAAGATTTCGAGCATGCCGCGTCCCTTCGGGATGAACTGCGCAGGCTCAATACGCCCGATCAGTGACCGACGTAACCGTATGACCCGATGAGAGAAGCGACATCGTTGTCGAATTCCGGCCTGGAATGGCTCGCAGCCGATGGGCCCTCCTCGGACGTCGTGCTCTCCACCCGGGTTCGGCTGGCGAGGAATCTGGAGAGTCACCGGTTCGCCCTCCGCTCCGACGAAGCCGAACGAGAGGCTATTTTCGCGTCCGCACGGGAAGCCGCCGAGCGGACCCGTTCCCTGCGAGAAGGAACGGTTCTGGCAATGAGGCGCCTCGCAGAGCCGACGCGGCGAATTCTCCTCGAACGCCACCTCGTGAGCAAGGAGTTGGTGGGGGATGGAGAGCGGGAGCCCCCCGCTTTCAGCGGTCTCTTCCTCGCCGGGGACGACTCGCTCGGCATCATGGTGAACGAGGAAGACCACCTTCGGCTTCAGAGCCTGGTGAGCGGATTTCGACTTCGGGAAGCGTGGCGGCGTGTCGATGGCCTGGACGAGGAGTTGGGAATGCATCTCAGGTATGCATTCCACCCCGAGTTTGGCTATCTTACGTCATGTCCGACGAACGTCGGTACGGGGTTGAGGGCGTCCGTTCTCGTCCACCTTCCCGCGCTCGTCCTGACGCAGGAAATCGGGAAGGTGCTCCAAGGGATCACGCAGGTCGGGCTGACCTTCCGCGGTCTCTATGGGGAGGGGTCGGAAGTCGTCGGAAACTTCTTCCAGATCTCGAACCAGACCACGCTGGGGAAGACGGAAGAAGATCTGATCGATCATCTACAGAAGATCGTTCAGCAGGTCGTGACTTACGAGCAGCAGGCGAGGAACGTACTGCTACGGGATGCCCGCACCGTAATCGAAGACAAGGTCTGGCGGGCGTACGGTTTGCTTCGTTACGCGAGGTCGATTTCTTTCGAGGAAGTGATGAACCTTTTGAGTGGAGTTCGCCTCGGTTTGGGGCTGAAACTTCTACCTAGAGTCCGTGTATACACGCTCAACCAAATCATGATCTTTACGCAGTCCGCTCACCTCGAGAAGCTGGCCGGAGCTTCCCTCTCGGCAGGCGACGCGGATTCCTACCGAGCCAGCTACATTCGTCGTCTTCTCGCTACGGAGGAGGCTCCAGATCACGAGGGCAACTCACAATAGCAGCTAACACTCATCAGGACCGCGTCGCGCCGCGACCAGGGCGGGGGTGATCGGCAGAAAGGCCGGCAATGAACTACAACTTCACAGACCGGGTTCGGAAGGTTCTCGCGATGGCGCGGGAAGAGGCGATCCGACTCCAGCACGACTACGTCGGCACGGAACACATCCTCCTGGGGCTCATCCGCGAGGGGGAGGGTGTCGCCGCTGCGGTCCTTACTAATCTCTCGGTCGACCTGGAGCAGGTGCAGGAACGCATCGAAGAATCGGTTCGGCGCGGGAAGGCAACGATCGCCCTGGGCGAACTTCCGTACACGTCGCGCGCCAAGAAGGTGCTCGAGTTCGCCATGGCAGAAGCTCGCGAGCTCAACCACTCGTACGTCGGGACCGAGCATCTCCTGCTCGGGCTCCTGCGCGAAGAGAAGGGGATCGCAGCCGAGGTTCTGAACCAGCTGGGCGTCACGCTCGAGGAAGCACGCCGCCAGACGCTGAAGCTCCTCGGGTCCGAGCCGAACGCACCGCAGGCGACCGCCGGAGCCAGCGCGTCGAGCGCGTCCCCCGCGAAAGGGGACAAGAAGTCGAAGACTCCTGCGCTCGACCATTTCTGCCGTGACCTGACCGAGCTCGCCCGCAACGACGAGCTGGATCCGACCATCGGACGAGCCGAGGAGATCGAGCGGGTAATGGAGATCCTCTCGCGCCGGAAGAAGAACAATCCGGTGTTGATCGGCGAGCCCGGAGTCGGCAAGACGGCGATCGTGGAGGGACTTGCGCAGCTCATCGCGAGCGGCCAGTGCCCGGAGAGCCTGCGCGACCATCGTGTCCTCGCGCTCGACATGGCGGCGGTCATCGCCGGCACGAAGTACCGGGGCCAGTTCGAGGAGCGGCTCAAGGCAGTGATGAACGAGATCGCACAGAACAAAAACGTAATCCTGTTCATCGACGAGCTGCACACCCTGGTCGGGGCCGGAGCGGCCGAAGGCGCGATCGACGCCTCCAACATGCTCAAGCCTGCGTTGGCGCGTGGAGAGCTCCAGTGCGTCGGCGCCTCAACCCTGAACGAGTATCGCAAGTACATCGAGAAGGACGGTGCTCTGGAGCGGCGATTTCAGACCGTCGCGGTCGATCCGCCGACGGAGGACGAAACCATCCAGATCATTCAGGGGCTGAAGACGCACTACGAGGAACACCACCGGGTGGTCATCACCGACGAGGTCATCCTGGCGGCGGTGAAGCTCTCGGAACGCTACATCACCGATCGGTTCCTCCCCGACAAGGCGATCGATGTGATCGACGAAGCCGGCGCGCGGGCCAGGCTGGCCACCCAGGTTCCGCCGCCCGACGTGGCCGACCTCAAGACCCAGCAGGAGGGGCTCGCGGAGCTGAAGGATCAGGCGATTCGCGATCAGGACTTCGAGCGTGCCGCTGAGCTGCGAGACCGAGAGCGAGACTTGCAGCTCAAGATTGCCGAGCGTGAGGAACAGTGGGAGGAGGAGCGCCGCACCCACCGTCCGACGCTCACCGAGGAGGAGATCGGATTCATCGTCTCCCGATGGACCGGGATTCCGGTAACGCGTCTGAAGGAGGCGGAGACCGCGAGGCTCATCCACATGGAGGATGAGCTCCACAAGCGGGTCGTTGGGCAGGACAAGGCGATAGATGCGATTGCGCGTGCGATTCGTCGCTCCCGCGCGGGGTTGAAGGATCCGAAGCGGCCGATCGGCAGCTTCGTCTTCGCCGGTCCCACCGGGGTGGGAAAGACGGAGCTCGCGCGTGCCCTGGCGGAGTTCCTCTTCGCCGAGGAAGACGCGCTGATCCGGGTAGACATGTCGGAGTACATGGAGAAGTTCTCCGTTTCCAGACTGATCGGAGCCCCCCCGGGTTACGTTGGCTACGAGGACTCGGGTACGCTGACGAAGGCAGTGCGGCACAAGCCGTACGCAGTGGTGTTGCTCGACGAAATTGAAAAGGCACACCCGGACGTCTTCAACATCCTGCTTCAGGTGCTGGACGAGGGGCACCTGACGGACAATTACGGGCGAGTCATCGACTTCAAGAACACGGTCGTGATCATGACGTCGAATCTCGGCGCTCGCGACATTGGGAAGGGCAAGGGCCTGGGCTTCCACCTGCCGTCGGAACAGACGCAGTACGAAGCGATGGAGGAAAAGGTTATCGAAGAGATCAATCGCGCCTTCAACCCGGAGTTCATCAACCGGCTGGACGACACCATCGTCTTCCATCCGTTGAATCGGGTGCAGATTGCGCAGATCGTGCACAACGTGCTCGACGACGTACAGCGGCGGCTGACGGAAGAGCGGCTGACGTTGCGGCTCACGGATGAGGCGATCAACTTCCTCATCGAGCACGGCTACGACGAGAAGTTCGGGGCCCGTCCGATCAAGAGGGCAATCCAGAAGTACCTCGAGGATCCGCTATCGGAAAAGATCCTGCTGGCGGAGTTCTCACCGGGCGATGACGTCGAAGTCAGTGTCACGGACGACAAGGAGTCGCTCTCCTTTCGTGTGCCATCGTCGTCCAAGACGTAACACCCAACCCATCGGCTGATGTTTAGACGTTCGAAGGCGTTGCTCCCGGCGATCCTGGGAGCAATGCTGACTATCAGCTTGGTAGGCACGGCCTGGGCGCAGGTGCCTCCTCCCGACCCGTCCGCACCGGCACCGCAGGTGCCTCCTCCTGACTCGGCCGCACCGGGAACGCCGGCGCCTCTTCCCGACCCGACCGCATCGGGAACCGGTGTCCTCGTGGACAGCGTGGACGTCCGCGGGAACGAGCGCATGGAATCCGGCGAGATTCGTGTGGTCGCGGCGCTCCAGCCGGGCTACGAGGCGAGCCGGGTCGATGTCCAGAACGCGATCCGGCGGCTGATGGCGACGGGCAACTTCGAAACCGTCCAGATCCTGTCCGAAGGGGACCCAGCCGCGGGTGTAACGCTGACCATCGAGGTCGAAGAGAGGCCCTACATCGTGGGCTTCGACATCGAGGGCCTCGACCGGGTGAACCCAAGCACGGTGCGCGACACCGTGGGCCTCATTGGCAACCAGCCTCTCAATCCTCAGTTGGTCAAGCGGGCGGAACGCACGATTCGTGATCTCCTCGCTCTTGAGGGGGTGCAGCTCGCTTCCCTGGATACGGCGATGGTGCCCGCCGGTGAGGACCCCAACTCCTATCGCCTGGTCTTCCAGGTCGAAGAGGGGAATCGCCTCGCGGTCGCAGAGATCGACTTCGAGGGAAACGAGGCCTTCGACGACGAAGACCTTCGAGATGCGATCCAGACGAGGGAGGAGGGGTTCTTCTGGTTCCGGACGGGCCGCTTCGACCGCACGACCTTCCAGGAGGATCTGCTTCAGAACCTGCCAACGTTCTACGGACAAAGCGGCTACATCGACTTCACGGTGGTCTCCGACTCGATGGTGATCGATCCGGAGACTGGCAAGGCGCGCCTCGTGATCGCGGTCAACGAGGGACCACAGTATCGGCTCGGAGACTTCGGCATCGAGGGCGCGCGTCGCTTCCCGACCGACCAGATCGAGCGGATGTTCACCAGCCGGCGCCGCTCCGTCCTCGGCCTCCCATTCGGGGGTCGCGACGAACAGGAACAGGGCGAGATCTTCGACCGCGCGGCGCTGGATGATGCGACTGCTCGCGTCGAACAGCTCTATAGGAACGAGGGTTACCTGTACGTCTCGGTCCAGCCCGTGGTCCAACGGGCCGAATCCGAGGACGGCGACCCAGTTGTGAACGTCACCTGGGCGATCTCGGAGGAGAGTCCGTTCTACGTCAACCGGGTGACGATCGAAGGGAATACGTACACCCACGAATCGGTCATTCGCGATCGGGTGGTCGTCTATCCTGGTGATATCTACAGTGAGGACCGGCTGATCCAGAGCTATCGGAGCATCGCGGCGCTGGGGTTCTTCGAGACCCCGCTTCCGGAACCGGGCATCGAGCCGAATCCCGAGGATGCAACGGTGGATATCGTCTTCCGGATCGTGGAGAAATCCACTGCACAGCTCAGCTTCGGGACCGCGATTGGTGGTGGCGGAGTTGGGAGAGCAGGCGGCGTTTCAGGTTTCCTGGGCGTGACCCAGCCGAACCTCTTCGGTCGGGCCAAGGAGGTCAGCGTTCAGGCCGAGTACGGATACGGGCGGAGCTCGTTCACTGCCTCCTACACGGATCCGGCCCTCTTCGGATCGCGAAACTCCGGCAGCGTCTCGGTCTTCCACACCGACGATCGCTATCGGGGATTCAGCTTCTCGGATGGCCGCTACGTCCGGACGGGTATTTCGCTCCGCTACGGATTCCCGATTCTGAACTTCCGCTGGGCCCGCGGCTTTGCCGGTTACTCACTTTCCAGCATCAGCTACGAGGCGAGGGAGGCGGACGACTGTGCGGCCGGGAGTATCTTCTGTCAGCCCTCCGCTCTCTCCAGTTCGTTATCGGTCGGGGTTACCAGGGACACGAAGGATCACCCTCTCTTCCCGAGTGTAGGAACGAGCCAATCGCTCTCGTTGCAGCAGACCGGGGGACCCCTGGGCGGCGATGGAAACTTCCAGAAGCTGACCGGCAACGCCGATTGGTGGATTCCCGTTGGGCAGTTGGGAGGAGGTGAAGGCGGGGGGCGGCCAATCATCATCACCTTCGGGCTCCAGGCACGGGCTGGTGCGCTGTTCGGCGATGCGGAGCGATTCCCCATCGAGCGCTTCTGGCTCGGTGGAACGCAGTTCGGGCAGCCGCTTCGGGGGTATGAGGAATCGACGCTAACGCCCTTCGGGTATTTCGACCGGAACAGCGAATTGATCTCGAGCGGGGACCGACTCGGCGACGCATTCTTAGCGGTCACGGGTGAGTACGCGATCAGGTTCACGGACAACCTTTCACTCTCGGTCTTTAGCGATGCCGGGGGCATCTGGAACGATCCGGCTGAGATCAACCCATCTCAGCTCTTCCGAAGCGTTGGCATAGGGGCGATGGTCGTGACTCCATTCGGGCCACTCGGCCTCGATTACGCCTACGGATTCGACAGGACCAACCCGGGTTGGCAGTTCCACTTCAAGATCAACCAGCCAGGCTTCTGAACTTTTGCCACAAGTACGGCTACGTTTTCCGAGTCGTTAATGCGTCGTCATCCCCGCGAAGGCGGGATCCAGTGGGGATCCAGTCGCCCCGTCGGCTTCAACCCCCGGATTCCCGCCTGCGCGGGCATGACGGTTGGCGGACGACTCGCATACAGCGCCTTGGTTTAGAGGGCTGTTGAAAAACAGGCTGCCATCGTGTACTAAGGAGATACGGGGAGACCGAATGAATCAAACTCTGTTGGCTTTCGCGACGTTCATCGCTCTGCTCCTTACGGGAGTCGTCGATGCAGAGGGCCAGGAGGCTCGCTACGGCTACATCAACTCCCAGCGGATCATGGCTGAGGCTCCGGGAGCGACCGATGCCCAGACCGCGTTCGAGGGGGACATGGAGGGGTACCGGGCAGAGCTCGAGCAGCTGGAGACGGAGCTGGACACCCTCCAGCAGAGCCTCGAGCGGCAGCAGTCCACGCTGTCGACGGCTGCGCAACAAGAGGCGCAGCAGGAGATTCAGCAGAAGTTCATAGCCTACCAGCAGAGACAGGCCGCACTGGAGGAGGAGGCACAGCAGAGGCAGGCGGAGCTGGTCGGGCCGATCATGGAGCGGATCTCGGTCGTCATCGAGGAAATCCGCGAGGAGGGCGGTTATGCAATGATCTTCGACGCCGCCACGGGTGCGCTGATCACGGCCGATCCTGCCCTCGACCTGACCGACCAGGTATTGGAGCGCCTTCAGAATTCCGCACAATAGCGGAGCTAACGCAGGCCAACTTTACAGCCTGTAGCCTCCCGGCTACAGGCTTCCTTTTTTCGTTGCGGAACAATGCGCGAGATCACGTCTGGTGAGGTACGTTTGCTGGTTGGCGGTAGCCTGAAGGGGGAAGAAGATCGTGTGGTACACCAAGTTGCGCCGATCGACAGGGCAGGGCCGGAGGCGCTGTCGTTTGTTGCCAGCCCACGCTACCTCGCCTATCTTCAGGCCACCCGAGCTGGGGTTGTGTTGGTGAAGGCTGAGTGGTTGGATACCGTTCCGAGCGCAACGACGGCGATCGTCGTGGAGGATCCGCACACTGCCCTTCAAGTCCTCCTGTCGGAGGTCTACCCCGAAGCGCCGAGTCGGAAACCCGGCGTCCATCCGACGGCGATCATCGAGCCGGCGGCGAGCATCTCGTCCGAGGCGGCCGTTGGCCCCTATGCGGTGATTGGTAGCGACACCGTCATCGGGTCGAGTGAGATCGGTGCCCACGCCGTCATAGGGGCGGGCTGTCGAATCGGAGACGAGGTGATGATCCACTCGCACGCGACGCTCTACGATGACGTCGTCGTTGGTGATCGTGCGATCATTCATAGCGGCGCGCGGGTAGGAAGACCGGGTTTCGGCTATGTCTGGCGGGACGGCGGGCACCGGAAGGTCCCGCAGGTCGGAGGGTGCGTCATCGAAGCGGACGTCGAGATCGGGGCGAACGTTACGATCGACCGCGGTTCCGTCGGCGACACGGTTGTGGGGACCGGAACGAAGATCGACAACCTCGTCCAGCTCGGACACAACGTTCAGATCGGCCGTCACGTTTTGCTGGTCTCGCAGGTCGGCATCGCGGGAAGTAGCACAGTGGGCGACGGGGCCGTTCTGGCGGGGCAGGTCGGGGTAGGGGGTCACCTGTCGATCGGAGCGAAGGCGACGGTAGGGGCGCAAGGAGGAGTCATTTCGGATGTGCCGGAGGGCGCCACCTACTCAGGCTATCCGGCCCGACCCCACCGTGAGGCGATGAAGGCGCAGGCGGGACTGTTCAAGCTACCGGAGATTCTACGCAGGCTCAGGCGACTGGAAGCGGCGCTCTTCCGGGATCCTGGCGAGATGTGAGAGTGAAAGCCAAATAGCGGGATGACGACACCGAGGCAGAGGACCATCGCGAGAACGGTAGAAATGGAGGGCATCGGCCTCCATACCGGCGCCCCCGTTCGGATGCGCCTGCTGCCGGCAGACGTGCAAACCGGGATTCGATTCCGACGGACCGATCTGGACGAGCCAGCCGAAATTCCCGCGGTAGTCTCGAATGTCGTCGAGCTCGATCGGGGCACGGCGCTCGGCGTGGGCGGTGCACGCGTGAGCACGGTCGAGCACGTCCTCTCGGCGTTGGTCGGCATGGAGATCGACAATGTGGTCGTGGAGCTCGATGGGCCGGAACCGCCGGCGGCCGACGGGAGCGGGAGGCCCTTCGCGGAGCTGATCGCCGGCGCGGGCACGGTCGAGCAGGATGCGCCGGCGCGGATCCTCGCGCTCAACCAGGTGCTCACGGTGGAGGATGGCGACAGCCGATACGTCGTCTCACCGGGCGAGCGATACGAAATCTCGGTCACGATCCGCTTCGATCATCCGTGCATCGGAAGGCAGTTCACTTCGGTCGAGCTCGACACGGAGACGTTCGTTCGGGATGTCGCTCCGGCCAGGACCTTCGGATTCGCGGCTGAGGTCGATTCGCTCCGCGCCCGTGGGCTGGCTCGAGGTGGCTCGCTGGAGAACGCGATCGTGCTGACCGAAGACGGGCTGCATGAGGGGGTCGATCTCCGCTTCAAGGACGAGTTCGCCCGTCACAAGGTGCTGGATCTGGTGGGTGACCTCGCGCTCCTCGGAGGTCGGTTCCGTGGACACGTGATGGCGGAGCGACCGAGTCACCGCGGCAACGTCGCTCTTGCGCGGGGGATTCAGGCTCAGGCGGAGAAGCGTGCGCTCGCGCGTCCCATCCTGGACGTTCAGCAGATCTTCCAGTATCTGCCGCATCGCTACCCGTTCCTGCTCGTCGACCGCATCGTCGAATACGAGGAGAGAAAGCGAATCATCGGGCTGAAAAACGTCACGATCAACGAGCCCTTTTTCGCCGGCCACTTTCCCGGGCACCCGATCATGCCGGGCGTACTCATCATCGAGGCGATGGCCCAGGTAGGTGGTCTCTTGCTGATGGATGCGATCGAGAACCCGGAAGACAAGATCGTCTACTTCATGGCGCTCGACAACGTGAAATGGCGCCGCCCCGTGACGCCCGGGGACCAGATTCGTTTCGAGGTGGAGGTGCTCCAGATCCGGGGCAGGACCGCACGGATGAAGGGTGAGGGCACCGTCGATGGTCAGCTTGTCGCTGAGGCTGAAATGATGGCCCGTGTAGTGGACCGATGAGCGTTCGAGTATGCTAATCTCGCCGCACCAATCCGGAGTAGAAATTCACTCGACCGCCCTCGTCGACGACTCGGCGGAGCTCGGTGACGGTGTGTCGGTCGGCCCTTTCTCGATCATCGGGCCGGGAGTCGTGATCGGAGCGGGAACGAGGCTCGGCCCCCACGTCCTCATCGAACGGGACACGGTGGTCGGGGCGGATTGTGTGTTGCACAAGGGAGCCGTTCTCGGCACCGACCCGCAGGACCTGAAGTATTCCGGAGAGCCGACCCGCTTGATCGTCGGCGATCGCACGGTAATCCGGGAGTATGCGACACTGAACCGAGGCACGACGGCGATCGGCTTCACATCTGTGGGGAGTGACTGCCTGTTGATGGCGTACACGCACGTCGCTCACGACTGTCAGCTCGGGGATCACGTGATCCTGTCCAATTCGGTAAACATGGGCGGGCACGTGGTGATCGGCGACTGGGCGATCGTCGGAGGAGTCACGGCGATCCACCAGTTCGTGCGGATCGGCCAACATGCATTCGTCGGCGGCGCTTCGCGGGTGGCGAAGGATATTCCACCCTTCGTGAAGGCCGCCGGCAGTCCGATTCAGCTGTATGGGCTCAACGGTGTCGGCTTGCAGCGGCGCGGCTTCTCCGAGGAAGTTCGCCGTGAACTGAAGAAGGCGTATCGGCTCTTTTTCGGGTCGTCCTACAATACGTCGCAGGCGCTCGCCAGAGCCCGGGATGAGCTGCGCACGATGCCCGAGATCGAAGCGTTCCTATCCTTCTTCGAGGCGAGCGGACGGGGCGTTACGGCGTGAAAATCAGCGCACCCCTGCCGATGGCGGCGATCGGCGTCGGCAGTCTCGGATACCATCATGCGAGGCTACTTTCGGCCATCGACGAGGCCGTGGTGGTCGGCATTCACGACGCCGACCATGCAAGGGGTCGACAGGTCGCCGAAGAGCTCGGGCTCCGCCATTTCGAAAATCTCGACGCCTTGCTGCGGCAAGTCGAGGCGGCCGTAATCGCCGTCCCGACGACCGATCATTCCGAAGTCGCGCTCAGAGCGCTCGACCTGGGCGTTCACCTTCTGATCGAAAAGCCACTCGCCGCCTCCCTGGAGGAGGCGGACGCGATCCTCGAGGAAGCAACAAGGCGGGGATTGCAGGTGGCTACGGGCCATGTGGAGCGCTTCAACGGCGCACTCCGGGCATGCGAACCGTACCTCGAGGTGCCGAGGTTCATCGAGTCGCATCGCCTCTCACCGTTCGGGTTGCGTGGAACGGATGTCGCAGTCGTCCTGGACCTGATGATCCACGACATCGACCTGGTCCTGGGGTTGGCACAGCGACCCGTCGAGTCGGTGGATGCGGTGGGGATCCCGGTGCTGACCCCGAACGTCGACATCGCGAACGCGCGCATGAAGTTCGCCGACGGAGCCGTCGCGAACATCACGGCGAGCCGCGTTTCGCGGGAGAAGATGCGGAAGATCCGGCTCTTCCAGGAGTCGGGATACATCAGCCTCGATCTGGCCGCCGCGAGGGGGGAGTTCCTTCGTCTCCGTCCCGGCGCCGTGCTGGCAAGCCCTCAGGCGATGGAACTCGGCATCTCTGGGCTCGTCGAGCGGATCGAATTGGAGGGAGACGGCAAGGAGCCGTTGCGCGCCGAGCTCGAATCCTTCGTCGACGCGATTCGCGGCGAAGGAAGGGTGGTGGTGAGTGGAGAAGACGGGCGTCGTGCGTTGGAGGTCGCCCTGGACATCGTAGAAGGCATCCAATCCAATGTCCCTCATCCGCGTCCGGCGCGAGCGCCGTGAGATGAGCGGGAGCGGGCTGAAAAAGCCCCCTCCGGCAGTCACGCTCCTGATACTTCTGGTGCTCGTCGCAGCCCTCATTTGGTGGCTGGGCCGGCTCGGCGGTTGAGCGAGAAGTCGATTCCAGATCGCTCAACCTCTGGACCCGTCATCTTCCTGTCCGTAGGCGAGCCGTCGGGAGATCTTCACGGTGCTGCAGTCGCCCGCGCTCTGAAGACGCGGATTGCAGGTGTTCGCCTGATCGGACTCGGCGGACCCGGCATGGCGGCAGAGGGCGTGGAGTTGCTTGCAGACCTCCATGAGCTCGCGGTGATGGGCTTCGTCGAGGTCTTATCTCGGCTTCCCTTCTTCCTTCGCCTGCGCAGAATGGTCTTCGGCGCCCTCGAACGGGAGCGCGTCGACCTGGTCATCCCGGTAGACTATCCCGGCTTCAACCTACGCCTCGCCCGCCACGCGCGACGCGTAGGGATCCCCGTCCTCTACTACATCGCGCCTCAGGTGTGGGCCTGGCACGCAAGCCGTGCGGCCGATCTGGCCAGAGATGCCGACCGGATCGCCGTGATTCTCCCCTTCGAGGAAGACTTCCTGCGCGCTCACGGAGCGAACGTGGAGTTCGTTGGGCATCCCTTGCTCGATCGGCCAGCCCCAGACGGCGACCGCGAGGGGTGGGTGAAGGACCTGGGGCTCCTCCCCGAAAACCGGGTCCTGGCTCTCTTTCCGGGATCTCGGGCCCAGGAGATCGAGCGGCACCTGGGAATCTTCTCGGCCGCTTCGGAGCTCGTTCAGAAGCGGAATCCTGAAGTCCGGGTGGTGGTCGGTGGCGCAACCGCGATTCCCGACAAGGCATACGCGGCGAGCCCCTATCCCGTTTCCCGGGCTCCCGACCTCCTCCTTCGCCACGCCACGGCCGCACTGGTCAAATCGGGGACGACCACTCTGGAGGCAGCCCTCGCCGAAGTGCCCTTCGTCGTGGCCTATCGCATGAACCGCTTGACGTACCAGCTTGCCAGGCGAGTGGTTCGAGTGCCCCACATTGCGTTGGCAAACCTCGTTGCCGGTCGGCGGGTCGTCCCGGAGCTGGTGCAGGACGAAGTAACGGCGGACGCCATGGCGAGGGCGCTCGAACCGCTCTTGGATGAGAGCGATCCGGAACGGCGAGCGGTAGTGAGCGGGCTGCGCGAAGTCCGGTCTGCTCTCAAGCGAGGTGGGGCGGGGCCGCGCGTCGCAGATATCGCCGCCGAGCTTCTGGAGATCGCCTGAGGGAAATCGTGCCGCTGCAACGAGCCGACTTGAAGGTCGCGCTGATCGCGGGTATGGGTGGCGCGGCGATGACCGGGCTCCTTCGGACCGTGCGAACCGAGCTGATCCGGGGTGCTGACGTGGAGTCCGCGTACATGCCCCCCGGGAAGCCGGCAATCTACGTGCTTTGGCACGGCCGGCTTCTCCCCTGTGCTTTCCACTTCCGGGCGCATAAGCTTGCGACGCTGATCAGCCGCAACCGTGACGGTGACTACGTCACCCGGATGATCGAACGCTGGGGATACAAGGTGATCCGTGGGTCCAGCTCGCGCGGGGGGGCGGCCGCTCTCAAGACAATCACACAGGTGCTGGAGGCAGGAACCCCGGTAGCGCTCACGCCGGACGGGCCACGAGGTCCGATGCAGCGGATGAAGGAGGGACCCCTCCACGCCGCGCGGCTGACCGGAGCCCCACTGGTCCCTGCGGCGGCGGGTGCGGTCCACGCCGCGTACTTCGGTAGATGGGATCGCTTCCTCGTGCCGACTCCATTCACCTGGGCCCCGGTCGCGCTCGATCAGCCGATCCACATTCCGCGAGATGCCGACGGAGAAGAGCTGGAACGCTATCGCAAGCTCGTCGAAGAGAGAATCAACGCGGTCACCCAGGCCGTCGACGAGGCCGCCCGTGCGCACCGCGGATAGGGTGCGAACGTGGGTGCCCCGATGGTGGGCCGGCGAAGGAGGAGTTGCGGGGGACGCGTTGAGCCTTCTTCTCGCCCCCGCGGAGTTCGCATTCAGGGGGTCACTTGCTGTCCGGAACCGACTCTTTGACTGGGGAGTTCTAGGGAGCGAAGCGGCGCCGATCCCGGTCATCAGTGTCGGCAACATCGCCGTTGGAGGGACGGGCAAGACGCCCATAGCGGCGTGGCTCGCTGGTCGACTTCAGGCGGGGGGCAGGAGCCCAGCGGTCGTGTCCAGGGGATACGGACGGGACGAGATCGCCGTTCATGAGGAGCTGAATCCCTCGGTTCCAGTGTTCGTCGCGGCACGGCGAGCGAGGGCGGTGGCCGCCGCCGCGCGGGCCGGATCGGACTGCGCTGTCCTGGACGATGGCTTTCAACATCGCTCGCTTCGTCGAGATTTCGATATCGTGCTCATCGCCGCCGAGCACTGGGGAGCGCCCCAGCGCCTGCTTCCGCGTGGGCCGTGGCGAGAGTCTCTGGCATCTCTGCGGCGCGCTGATTTCGTCCTCGTAACGAGAAAGAGCGCTGATGCGGCGTGCGGGAACGTGGTCGCAGATCGGCTGGTGAGCCGGGGTCTCGCTGAACAAGTCGGGGTAGCCCACGTCGCCACGACGCAACTCGTTCCACTCGATTCGCCGAAGGCTCCAGCAGACCCGGGCGACTTCCTGCGTGGCCGTTCGATCCTGGTGGTCACTGCGATCGCGGATCCGGGCCCTCTCCTGGCGGAGGTTCGACGAGCCGGAGCCGAAGCGGAGTTTCTCGGCTACCCGGACCACTACGAGTTCGCTCCGGCCGACGTCCGGCGAATCCGCGCTCGCGCCGCCGGTCGTCCCGTCGTCGTCACGCGAAAAGAGGCGGTGAAGCTTCGACGTCTATCCGACCTTCCTCCGGTGTATGTCCTCGACCAGGAGGTACGAATGGAGCGCGGTGAGCAAGAGCTCGAGGCCGCTCTGCGACGCGCCTTGGCGGCGCAAGAATGACTGACGAAGTCGACGTCCTCGTTCTGGGCAGCGGTATCGCGGGCCTCTTCTTCGCTCTGCACGCGTCGAGTTTCGGCCGCGTCGCCGTCGTGACGAAGAAGGAGCGACCGGAGTCGAACACGAACTACGCCCAGGGAGGCATTGCCGCTGCTCTAGCCCCGGACGACTCGCCCGAGCTCCACGCCCGCGACACCCACAACGCCGGCGCTGGCCTCTGCCACGGCGACGCGGTAACTGCGCTCGTGACCGAGGGCCCCCGTCGTGTGCGGGAGCTGATCGAGCTCGGTGCCACCTTCTCGGGCGGCGCTGATCTATCGTTGGGCAGGGAAGGGGGGCACTCGCGGCGGCGAATCGTTCACGCTGCGGATCTGACCGGCCGAGAGGTAGAGAGGGCCCTGCTGGACGCCGTGGCCGCCGAGCCCAACATCGAAATACACGAAAACCAGATGGCCGTGGACCTCCTCATTGGCGACGCTCGAGTGGAGGAGCCTCGCTGCGTCGGTGCCATGGTCCTCGCCGAGGACGGAAGTGGGCTGACAGAGGTCCGGTCGCGTGTGGTCATGATGGCCACCGGCGGATCCGGGCAGGTCTACGCCCACACGACGAATCCGCCGATCGCAACCGGCGATGGGCTCGCGATGGCGTATCGAGCCGGTGCCAAGATCGCGAACATGGAGTTCATCCAGTTCCATCCGACCGCTCTGTATCCGGCAGGGGATCGAGCGTTCCTGATCAGCGAAGCCGTTCGCGGCGAGGGCGCCGTCTTGTTGAAGCAGGACGGGACGCCCTTCATGGACCGATATCACCCTCTCGGCTCGCTCGCCCCCCGCGACGTGGTCGCCCTGGCGATCGACCGCGAGCTCAAGCAATCCGGTGACGATTTCGTCCTCCTCGACTGCTCGCCCATCGCCGAGCAGGAGATCCGGCGCCACTTCCCCAATATCCTGGCGGAGACTTCCGCCCGGGGCATCGACATGCTGAACGAACCGATCCCCGTCGTGCCGGCGGCACACTACGCTTGCGGCGGAATTCTGACAGACACTCACGGTCGCACGTCACTGCCTGGACTCTGCGCGGTTGGAGAGGTCGCCTGCACGGGCGTTCACGGCGCCAACCGTCTCGCGTCCAATTCCCTCCTCGAGGCCCTGGTCTTCGCGGCCCGGACCGCGGCGCGCATCGGGCCGAACCTTGCCGCTGCCCCGCACCGAAAGGGTACCCCCGTTCGTCGTGAGATCGGATTCGGTGGCCAGTGCGTCGACACCAGCCCCCAACGTGCTGAGCTACGCCGCTTGATGTGGGACCTTGTCGGCATCGTCCGAACCGACGGCCGCTTGCGAGAGGCTTCCCAGTCGCTTTCCGATCTCGCCTTGCGGGTTCGCGAGCTCACCCGTGACGCTGAGCTCACGCCCGACCTGCTCGAGCTCCGAAACCTCATCCAGGCCGCTGCGATCATCGTCATCTCGTCCCAGGGACGGCTGGAGAGCCGTGGTCTCAATTTCAACCTGGATCATCCCTTCCGGAACAATGAACGGTTCCTCCGCGATACCGTGATCAGCTCGCGATGAAGGTCACAATCGTGTGCGTCGGAAGACCGAGGAGAACCTTGGCAGAGGCGATCGAGACCTACGAGGGTCGAGTCGCACGGTACTTCGATTTCGAGACCGCCGAAGTGAAGGAATCGCCCGGGCGCGGCCGGGCGGCCGAGCAGGTGGTTCGTGACGAAGGGGAACGGCTACTTGCGCGCGTTCCGCCACAGCACGAGCTTATCGGATTACACCGTCCCGGTAAGGCGTGGAGCTCGGAGCAGCTCGCACGACACCTCGCTGAGGCCGCGCTGCGAAGTGCGGCTGGTGTGAGCTTTGTCATCGGTGGCGCCTATGGTCTCTCCGACGAGGTGTTGAACCGTGCCGGGCACTTGTTGTCCCTGTCCGCAATGACGCTACCCCACGAGATGGCTCGATTGGTGTTGGCCGAGCAGATCTATCGCGCCGGGTCGATCAACCGCGGCGAGCCGTATCACAAGGGGCTGGCCTGATGATGTGTCTACGAGGCGCACTGGGATCGCCCGCAGAGGGTGGCGGGGGGAGCTGCCGGCGTCGCGATCGTTGCGGGCCCGGATCCGTATTCCTGCCGTGGCGCGCACCTGAGGTGGCGAGTCGTGGTGGTTACCAGGTCCACCGGTGAGTACGTCGCCATGCGAACCAGGCCCGTGTGCTCTGCGGAGCGCCGCTGCTTCGATCGAGCGTGGAGCGGGTGAGGCATTGCAACGGCCGCTGGTGAAGCCTCTCGTTCGGCAGCAGTCCTTTGGTGGCTCTCCCCTCGTCCGTGCCTATCTCGCCGGCGAACCAAACGCCCTATCCTTCTACGCCGGCCCTCCCTACGAGCTGGCGACCTTCCGCAGAAAGCTGGGCGAGCTCAATCGACGCTTCGGACCGAAGGAGCGTGAGCTGGCGGCTTCCGCACTCAAGCCGGCTTCGTCAAGCGGAAAGGAACGCCTCGCGCGATTCGTGACCGAGGGTGGCGCGATGGTCACCACTGGCCAGCAGGCCGGCTTCCTTACCGGGCCGCTCTACACGATCCACAAGGCTGCATCCGCCGTCGCCCTGGCGGAGCACCTCGAACACAAGCTGGGCATCCTGGTCCTTCCCGTTTTCTGGGTAGCCAGCGAGGACCACGACTGGGGCGAAGTGAACAGCACCGTTCTCCTCGACCATCGTGGCCGCCTCAGGCGAGTCGAGCTCGAGAGCACTGACCCGCGCCCTCTGCCGATGAGCGACCGCGCCATCGAAGGGGATCTGGACGAGCTCTTGCCTCATATTGCTCAAACAGTTGGTGCAACCAGATATAACAGCGACTATATCGAGCGGATTCTAGACCTCTATCGGACTCCCGGAGCTTCGGTCGCGGGCGCATTCGGAGAGGCGATCGAGCTCCTGTTCAGCGGGACGGACCTGATGTTGGCGGATGCGACTGATCCGGCGATCAAGAGTGCTTCGCTGGACGTCCTGAAGGGAGCGATGGTCGATGCCGAGGAGCATGAAGGCCGGCTCGAGCGACGCACGAAGGAACTGGAGAAATCGGGATACGGGCCGCAGGTGAAGGTGCTCGGCGACGGCACGAACGTGTTCTACAGGATGGACTCCGGAAGGCACCGTCTCTACCGACAGGGGTCGGACTTCGTGGTTCGGGAGCGGCGAGAGACGCTGGCGAGGGAAGATCTCCTGACGAAGCTGGCCGCCGAGCCGGAGCTATTCAGCCCAAATGTTCTTCTTCGGCCGGTCGTCGAGAGTGCGGCTTTCCCGACGCTCGCCTACGTTGGGGGACCCTCCGAGATCGCATACCTCGCCCAGGCTTCGACGCTCTTTGAAGCATACGGGATGCTACCACCAGTGGCGGTGCCTCGCTTTTCGGCGCTCGTCATCGAGCCGGGTGTGGAACGTCTTCTGGACGACCTCGAGGTGACGATCGACGAGATCCGTAGACCGCGCGACGAACTGGTGGAACAGCTCGCACAACGGGAGGTTCCGAAGCCGTTGGGCGGGGCATTACGGCTACTGCGAGAGAATCTGGCAGCGGACTTCGAACGCCTGATCGAGGAGGCTCGGGAGCTGGATCCGACACTCGACGGAGCGCTCGGATCGATCCGGAACTCGGAACTCGCCTGGGCGGGACGCGCAGAGCGCAAGATCGTCAGGGCAATCAAGCGGAGCGAGCGGATATCGCTCGATCAACTGGACCGGTTGTTGAACTCGCTCTGGCCCAACGGCCGCGCCCAGGAGCGAGTGCTGAACATTCTACCCTACCTCGGCCGCTACGGCCGTCACTTCTTGCGGGAGCTCGAACGCTCGATCCGGGATCACTGGCGCCTGCCAGACGGATCTTGAGGCTCCGGCCCGCCACCGGCGTGGGGTGTTCTCAGCACGGACATCCACGCCTATGACGATCACTTCCGAGGAGACCACGAAGGACGGAAATCGAGGCGGGGAGGGGAAGAGCTCTTCCTCCCTCGTAGCAGCTGGCATCCTACTGAGTCGGCTGTCGGGTCTGGTTCGTGAAGGGGTCTTCTCCAACTATTTCGGGACGTCTCTGTATGCCGACGTCTTCCGCGCCGCGGTGCGGATGCCGAACTCCCTCCAGAACCTTCTCGGCGAAGGAACTCTCAGCGCGTCCTTCATCCCCGTCTATTCGGAGCTCCTGGAACAGGGCCGGGAAGAGGAGGCAGGAAAGACGGCCGGCGCGATTCTCGGGCTCCTGACGGCCGCTGCCGCGGCGCTTGCCTTGATCGGCATCGCCCTCGCGCCGGTGCTCGTCAGGATACTCTCCCCCGGTTTCGAGGGGGAGCGGAGAACCCTGGCCATCGAAGCGGTCCGCATCATCTTCCCGATGACCGGGTTTCTGGTTCTCGCGGCCTGGGCACTGGGAGTCTTGAACAGTCATCGGAAGTTTTTCCTGCCTTACGTCGCGCCCGTACTGTGGAACGGGGCGATGATCGCGACCCTCTTCCTCCTGGGTGGCGAGCTGTCGCTGAATCGGCTGGTCATCGCCCTGTGTTGGGGCGCCCTCGTCGGAGGGATACTCCAGTTTGCGATTCAGCTGCCGTCCGTGCTGCGCCTCGAGCGTCGATTGCGTCCATCGTTCAACCTGGGGCTGCCGCCGGTTCGCGAGGCGGTGCAGAATGCCGGGCCGGCGATTGTGGGGCGTGGTGTCGTCCAACTGAGCGGCTACCTCGATCTCATCCTCGCAAGTCTCCTCGCAGCCGGAGCCGTCGCGACGATCGGGTACGCCCAGACGCTCTACATGCTGCCCGTCAGCCTCTTCGGCATGTCCGTCGCCGCGGCTGAGTTGCCGGAGCTGTCGCGCCAGCGATCGGGCAGCACCGAGGAGCTGCGCGCCCGAACCGTCGCGGGGCTGGAACGAATCGCATTCTACGTGGTTCCGTCTCTCGTCGCCTTCGTGGCCCTCGGCGACGTGATCGTCGCCGCCCTCTATCAGCGCGGCGAGTTCGAACGAACCGATACGCTGCTCGTCTACTTTACGCTCCTCGGGTTCTCGATCGGACTGATCGCCTCGACTGCCACCCGGCTATTCTCTTCGACGTTCTTCGCGCTCCGCGACACCCGAACACCCGCGCGATTCGCCATCCTTCGGGTGATCATCGCTGGGACGCTCGGCTTCGTTCTGATGGTTCAGTTCGAGTCGCTCGAGTTGTTGGGCGTGGGCCCGGGCGTCTTCGGAAACATCACGCTTGAAGGGCGATCGCTTGGAGCAGTAGGGCTGGCGACGGGCTCGGGCATCGCCGCCTGGGTCGAGTGGACGATGCTTCGCCGGCGCCTGCGACAGCGAATCGGCCCCGTCGGCGCCCGACTCCCAAAGGTGGCGCGTATGTTCGCCGCCGGGCTCGCCGCAGCGTGCGCAGGGTGGGGGATCCGGCTGCTGGTTGAAGGCCTGTCGCCCATACTTCAGGCCGCATTCATCTTGACCGCGTTTGGTGTGGTCTATTTCGCCGTCGCGGCTCTGCTGGGGCTCGCCGAAGCCAGGACGCTGATGTCCCGCGTCGCAGCGATGGCCAGGCGCAAAACGTGAGACAACGAAGTCGCTGCGGGGTACCAAGAACGAGAAAGTCGTGCGATCCACCAGCCTGCGGTCTCCCTCTGGAATGAGTCAGGACGTAGCTTTCGTCGGAAAACTGAAGCACCTGCCGAGCGGGCCCGGCGTCTATCTGATGAAGGCGCCCGACGGGGAAGTGCTGTACGTAGGGAAGGCAAAATCGCTCCGGTCCCGCGTCCGTTCCTATTTCGGAGCCGGGGTCACCGAATCGGTGAAGACCCAGGAGCTGGTTCGCAGGATTGCCGATGTCGACACGATCGTGGTCGGCTCGGAAGCGGAAGCGCTGATCCTCGAGAACAACCTCATCAAGGAATATCGTCCGCGTTTCAATATCAATCTGCGGGACGACAAGACGTATCCGTACGTCAAAGTGACGGTGAGGGAGCCCTTTCCGCGGGTGTTCGTCACTCGGCGGCTGATCCGGGACGGTTCCAGGTACTTCGGCCCGTACACAAACGTCGGCCGGATGCGTCACCTCCTGGAAGTAGTCAAGCGCTTGTACACCGTCCGGTCCTGCCACTATCGACTCCCGACCGAAGCACCGCCGAGGCCTTGTCTGGACTACCACATCGGCCGGTGCAAGGCGCCGTGTGTGGGGCTCCAGAGCGAAGAGGACTATCGTGCGATGATCGACGAAGTGGTCGACATTCTGGGCGGACACACAAAGCGCGCCGCCCGTCGGATCCGCCAGGAGATGGAGGAGGCCGCCCGCGAGATGCGCTTCGAGCGTGCGGCCGAGCTTCGCGACGCACTGGCTCACCTGGAGCGGCTGGAGGCACAGCAGAAGATCGTCGACATCTCAGGATCGGACCGTGACGTCATCGGACTGGCCCGCGACGGAAACGAGGCATGTGGCGTTGTGCTACGGATTCGGGAAGGGAAGCTCCTCGCGCGCGAGGCCGTGAACCTCGTCAACCTCGACGGCGAAGCTGACGATGCGGTGATGGGCACCTTTGCGACACGCTTCTATACCAGTCGCTCCCAGGACGAGACGATCGATGTGCCGCCTGAGGTCCTCTTTCCGATCGACTTCGAAGACCGACCGGTGCTCGAAGCATGGCTGCGCGATAAGGTAGGCCGCTCGGTCCGAACCCACGTACCTCGCCGGGGAGAGAAGGTTCGCCTCGTCGAGCTCGCCGCCCAGAATTCGAGACATGTGTTGGAAGAGCGCAAGCTTCTCGGCGACGGCTCGTCCGCACGTGCGCCCGACGCCCTGTACGAGTTGCAAGAGCTTCTCGAACTGCCGAACGTCCCGAGGACGATTGCGTGCTTCGACGTCTCGCACACGCAGGGAAGTGAGACCGTAGCATCCGCGGTCTTCGTTACCAACGGAGCACCCGACCGGGCAGAGTATCGGCGCTTCCGAATCCGCGGAGAATGGGGGAACGATGATTATCGGTCTCTCGAAGAAGCCCTTCTGCGCTATCTGCGACGACGCCTCGAGGAGGATCGTGGTCTGCCCGACCTGCTCGTGATCGATGGCGGGAAAGGCCAGCTGGGGGCGGCGCGCGCAGCGCTGGAGGCCCTCGACCTGTCGCAGCAGCCGGTCATCAGCCTCGCCAAACGCGAGGAGGAAGTGTTCGTGCCCGGGCGACCGGATCCGATTCGTCTGCCCAGGCGCTCGGCGGCGTTGAGGCTGCTCCAGCGGGCCAGAAATGAAGCGCACCGCTTCGCGATTACGTACAATCGAAAGCTGCGAACGCGACGCACGGTCACGTCGGGGCTGGCCGAGATCGCCGGGGTCGGCCCCGCGCGGCAAAGGGCCCTCCTCGCGCGGTTTGGCTCCGTTCGGGCCATCGGGAAGGCAAGCGCCGAGGAGATCTCCGGTGTACCTGGCATCGGCCCCGCTCTTGCGCAAACCATCTTGGAACACGTCAATCAAAACCAGGGCTGATCGGAACGATACCCCAAGGATGAAGATCGCCGTCCTGCTTGGAGGAACGACCGTCGAAAGGGAAGTATCGCTCGCCAGCGGCCTCGCAGTGACCCAGGCCCTACGCGAGAAGGGACATACTGTGCGAGTGATCGACACGGCCCGTGGATTCGTCCCTCCGGACGAGGAACGGGAACTTCTCCCCGAAGGGGTCCACAGCGCGCCGCCGGACGACCTCGAATCGGCGCTCTCGCCGTCCGACATCCCGAGAATTCCCCAGCTCCGAGAAGCCGACCTCGCTTTCCTCGCATTACACGGCGGGATCGGGGAAGACGGACGACTCCAGGTGCTCCTCGAGCTGAGTGGAATCCCGTACACGGGCAGCGGGCCACTGGGATCGGGCATCGCAATGGACAAGGACGTTTCCAAGCGGCTGCTCCGCGATGCAGAGATCCCGATTCTGCCGTGGCGCGTGGCGCGTGCGCCCGATCTGTCCTATGACCGAGATACGATCGAACAGGTGATCGGCTTTCCTTGTATCGTGAAGCCGTCTCGACAGGGATCGAGCGTGGGAGTCATCGTCGTCAGCGGTATCGGGGAGCTTCACGATGCGGTCGGGGAGGCCTCGAGATTCGATTCCGAGGTGATGATCGAGCGCTACGCCCGTGGCCGCGAACTGACGATCAGCATCGTGGGCGACGAGCCGCTCCCACCCATCGAGATTCGCCCTAAGACGGGACTCTACGACTACGAGGCAAAGTATACGGCCGGGATGACCGAATACGTTTGCCCCGCACCCCTCGAAGGCGAGCTGACCACGCGGGCCCAGCGCTTCGCGTTCCGCGCCTTTCGGGTACTCAAGTTGTCCGGGTACGCGAGAATCGACTTCATCCTCGCCGAGGATAGGCTCTACTGTCTGGAAGCCAACACCCTGCCAGGCATGACCGCCACTAGCCTCTTACCCAAGGCGGCGGCTGCCGTCGGCGTTTCGTTCCCGGACCTTTGCGAGCGCATCGTGATGATCTCGCTCCAGGATAGCCCGTCCCCCGGTGAGCCGAGGAACCGGTCCGGGGGGCTGGGGTTCTAAGGTACAAACCCCAAAGGCGAGCTCCATCGAGAATGGCGTATTCTGCAGGCGTCTCCAACCCGTTCGGCTTCGTCGTCACCCCCTGGGTAAAGAAGCTGCTGATCGCGAATGCCATTGCATTCCTGATCACGCTCGCCTTCGGTGGACTCGTCGAGTACCTCGTATTCTCTCCCACCAGTGTGATCCCGTGGGTCTGGACGCCGATCACCTACATGTTCGTCCACGTCGGGTTCTTCCACCTCTTCTTCAACATGTTGGTCCTGTTCTTCTTCGGACCACCTCTCGAGGAGCGCTGGGGATCCCGTGAGTTCGTCAAATTCTATTTCATCGCCGGCCTCGGCGGAGCGCTTCTCTCCTTTCTCTTCCCGTATCCAATCGCCGGCGCTTCCGGCGCCATCTACGGCGTCATGGTCGCCTTCGCTTACTACTGGCCCGACAACCCCATCTACATTTGGGGCATCTTTCCCATCAAGGCGAAGTGGCTCGTCGTCTTCATCGTCGGCCTCGACCTTTTCTACGCCCTGGCCGGCGACTCCTCCGGCGTCGCCCGCCTCGCGCACCTCGGCGGCGCTTTCACCGCCTTCGGCTACCTCAAGTCCCCGTGGGCGCCGGCGGCCTGGGGTTCTGTTCCCACCAAGCCTCGCCGCAAGCGACCCAGGAGCTGGAACGTCTTCTCCGGCCTCGGAAAGGGAACCACGGAGCAGAACGAGATCCCGCAACGTCCCGTCGTCGCTGCAGCGAAGCGTGCCGAGGCCCATCGTGCTCTGGACGAGGTCGATCAAATCCTCGACAAGATCAACGAGGGTGGCATCTCCTCGCTGACCGAGGACGAACGTCGACGGCTCGAAGAAGCCAGCCGCAACTTCCGCTCGAACTAACCTTCCGGCGTAATTCCGGAGTCACCAAAGTCCGTCATCCCCCGTGTCACAAAAGTCGTCATGCGGGGATCCAGCCTGGGATCGAGTCGCCCCGTCGGCTTCGAGCCTCCTGCATTCCCGCCTTCGCGGGAATGACAGATGGCGGACGCGCAATGGTACGTATAATGTACGTTATGTAAACTTACGTCCTTCCCTCCCGTCGAGACCGGCCTCACAGCTTGCCCCAAATCGAAAGCCATCGGAGCCGCCAGACGCGCCAGACCGCCTCCCAGATGATCCGACGGGACATTTTGCTCACGCCAATGTCACGGTCGACGAACATGATCGGGATCTCGCCGAGGCGGAAACGTCGACGCCAGGCTCGGAAGCTCATCTCGATCTGGAAGGCGTATCCGTTGGACTCGACGAGATCGAGCGGAATCGCCTCGAGGACCTCACGGCGGAAGCACTTGAAGCCGCCGGTCAGATCGGCCACGGGTACACCGGTGACCCATCTTGCATAGACGTTGGCGAAGTAGCTCAGCAGGAGCCGTGTAATTGGCCAGTTGACGACGGTTACGCGGCCGTGGAGGTATCGCGACCCGAGGACGACATCGAAGCGCTGGATCGCCTCGAGGAACTTCGGGATATGTTCGGGGTCGTGGGAGAAATCGGCGTCCATCTCGAGCATGCACTCGAAATCGTGCTCGAGTCCCCACTTGAAGCCGGCGACGTAGGCGGTGCCGAGGCCGAGTTTACCGGCGCGGTGGAGGACGTGAAGGCGGGGCTCCTCGCAGGCGATCTCGTCGGCGATCCGGCCGGTCCCGTCCGGTGATCCGTCGTCGACGACGAGGATCTCAAGCTCGGGATCCTGGCGAAGGATGAGCGGGACGAGTCGCGGGAGGTTTTCGCGTTCGTTATAGGTAGGGACGATGACGAGAGCGCGGGGCACGCCTTTGATTAGGGGGTGGATGCGCTTGAGCCGACGAAATTTCGGCGGTAAGTTGAGAAAAAACGCAAGATAGGTACGTCCAATCCGGACGACAAGGTGAGAATTCTCTATATTGTAACGGCGTTTCCACGGCACCACGGTGACGTGATCACCCCCTGGTTGACGGAAACGATCGAGCGTTTGCGGAAGCGTGGAATCGACGTAGAGGTGATGGCGCCGAGCTATCGGGGCCAGCATCAGCAGGTTTCGTCGGGAGTCCGGGTGCATCGCTTTCGCTATGCGCCAGCGGGTCTGGAGACGCTTACCCACGATCAGACCGTTCCGGATCGGTTGAGAGATCACCCGCTGTACGCGGCTCTCCTACCGGGGTACGTGGTTGCCGGGTCGATCGCCGCGGCGCGCCTTGCGCGAAGTGGGGGCTTCGATGTCATCCACGCCTTCTGGCCTCTTCCCCACGGGATTTTCGGCCTCGCGGCTCGCGGCGTCGCCCGCGTTCCGCTGGTTTCGACGTTCTTTGGCGCCGAACTCCGTTGGGTTACCCGCCAGCTGCCGTACCTCACGCCCTTGCTGAAGGCGATCATCCGTCGTTCTGACGCCGTCACGGCGATCTCCAACCACACCGCCGGCGAGGTTCGGAGCCTGGTTCCAGCCGCGAACGTCGTTCGAATTCCCTTCGGCGCGGCGATCGAAGCGCCGGAAACCGCGACGAACGGCGGCGCTCATGCCTCCGCATCCGAGGAGTATCGCCTCCTCTTTGTTGGCCGGCTGGTGGAGCGCAAGGGAATGGAACTGCTCCTGCGGGCGATCGCCCACCTACGGCGGGAGTGCCCCGTCTCGTTGACGGTGGTCGGCGACGGCCCACTCCGTCCTCAACTGGAAAGGCTCGCTTCGGGAATGAGAATCGAGGAGTCGGTGCGTTTCACGGGCTACGTTTCGGTCGAGGAGTTGGGCCGCCTGTACTCGATGGCCGACGCGTTCGTCCTTCCCGCCGTACAGGACTCGAAGGGTGACGTCGAAGGGTTGGGCGTTGTCCTGATCGAGGCATTGACGCACGGCATCCCCGTCATCGCGAGCCGGTCCGGAGGGATCCCAGACATCGTGCGCGACGAAGAGACCGGCCTGCTGGTCGACCCTGGAGATGTGGAATCGCTTAGCGCCGCAATTCGAAGGCTGAGGGCCGACCCCGATCTCGCCCGACGCCTGGTCGATTCCGGCCGGCAGCACGTCGCCAAAACGTTCTCGTGGGATGTGATCGTGAACGACCTGCAGGCCCTTTACGAGCAGCTCGCCCTCCAGCCCGGGACCGTTTCGTCGAGGCACGGCGCGTGAGCGGAACCGATTGGACGAAGTTCCGAGTCGAGCGGATTTCGGCCGCAACCTTCCTGAAACGCAACCTCATCCATACGGACCTGCTCACCGCAGCCGTGCGTCGAGCGAAGGGATCCCTTCTGGAAGTCGGGGTCGGCAGCGGCGCGCAGAGCGCTTTGGTGAGCCGTCTCGTGCCGTGTACCATCGCTCTCGACAACGACCCTCGCATCATCACCGCCGCTCGGCCGAATCTCGAACGGTTCGGCAACGGCGTGCACCTGGTGCGAGGCGACGCGTTCGCCCTTCCCTTCGCGGACGGATCCTTCGGCGTAGCGATCTCCCAGGGGCTGATGGAGCACTTCGATGATGCACGGATCCAGAACCTGCTGCGAGAACAGCTCCGGGTCTGCAACTCCGTCGTCTTCAGCGTTCCCTCGGACCGCTACCCACGTCAGGATGTGGGGGACGAGCGGCTGATGGCCCCAATGAAGTGGCTGTCGCTCGTCGAGGCGGCGGTAGACACAACTGTTTATCGCGCCGCCGCTCGATACTATCGCTTCGATCCCGAAAGCCTCAAGTACTCTCTGCACGCCCGCCGGAGCCTCGGCGGCTTCAGCGTCCTGGTCACCATCGACCCGCGCTGAGAGTGATGCTCCGCGTCCTTCACTGCATCTACGACGATCCTGGGAATCCGTGGGTCGCGGGCGGAGGGTCGGTGCGAGTCTACGAAATCTATCGACGACTGGCCGATCGATTGCGGTCGATCACCGTCGCGACTGGCACTTTTCCGGGGGCGCGCGAGGAAGAGATCGAAGGGGTTGGGTATAAGCGGCTGGGTTTCGCGACGCCCTATGCGCTCAGCCGACTGAGCTACTCGTACGCTGCGAGCCGATTGCTATCCAGCGGCGCCTATGACGTGGCGGTTTATGACTTCTCGACCTACACTCCCCTGCGCATTCCTGGGAACCGCGCAATTGGGATCACGGTCCATCACCTCACGGGTGAGACCGCGCTCTCCCGATGGGGTCCAGTGCTGGGCCGGATGGTGGTCGGGCAGGAGATTCGTCGCCTACGTCGGGGTCGCTTCTTTTCTGCGACATCCAGAGCGACCGAGGGAAGGCTCCGGGCGCTGCTCGGACCCGAAGCCGAGATTCATCTGATTCAGGCTGGTGTTCCGGACGAGCTCTTCGTGCAGCCGAGGCGAGAAGCCGACTACCTGCTGTATTTCGGCCGGCTCGACTGGGTCCACAAAGGCCTCGACGTCTTGCTCCGTGCGATGGCAGCGGTGATACGCACCGATCCGGACGTTCGACTGAAGGTCGCGGGTCGCGGGAAGGACGCCGACCGGGTCCTGGAGGCCGCGCAGGAGCTCGGCATTCGAGACAATGTCGAGCTCGTAGGAGCGGTGGACGATGGGACACGGGCAGAGCTGCTAGCGGGTGCGCAAGCCATGCTGATGCCATCTCGTTTCGAAGGCTTCGGAATGGCCGCGGCGGAGGCTATGGCCGCAGGCGTCCCGTTGATCGCGTCGCGGGCTGGCTCCCTGCCTGAGGTGGTCGATCCACCGGAGGGTGGAGTTCTGGTCCCGGTTGGCGATTCCGATGCACTCGCTCGAGCCACGATCGAGCTATTGCACGACGACACGCGGCGAAGGGAGCTGAGTCGGACCGCCCGACTCTCCGCCGAGCGGTTCCGTTGGGACCGCGTCGCGGAGCAGCATCTGCATTTTCTCCATGCGATCTACTCAGCCGCTGGATCCACGTCTGGAAGAGGGAGATGATGAGCGTTAGTGCCAGAGCAAAGCCACCGAGATCCCGGGTCGCTTCGGTTTCGGCACCTCCCCGGCTCGACATCGGCCCCGGGCTCGCCAGCCTCGTCTTCTTCGCTCTTTCGATCGTCTACTTTCTGCCCGCGTTTCTGCCGGACAGGCACATCTTCGGCACCGACTACCTCGCGGGCGGATACTTCTTCTTCGAGTTCGTTTCGGATCGACTGGCGGCTGGGGAGCTCCCCAAGTGGGTACCGTATGTGTACGGCGGCCTTCCGCTGCTCTCGAATCCGGGGAGCACCTTCTATCCTATACGGCTGCTCGCGGACGTGCTCCTTCCCGTCACCTGGATCCTGCCGTTCATCTTCGTCGTTCAGTTCGGGATCGCTGGGCTCGGGATGTACCTGCTGGCCCGGGAGCTGGGGTGCCGAAGCTGGGTCGCCCTTCTCGCCGGCCTCGCGTTCGAGTTCACCGGGATCACCATCTCGTCCGTGTTCGCTGGGCAGGACGGCAGGGTCATCGTCGCCACCTTCGCCCCCCTGCTTTTTTTCTTCCTCCATCGAGGGATACGAACCGGAAGGGTGGGCCCGTTCGTCGGCGCGGCCGCGACGACGGGGTTCTCCCTGCTCTCCTTCCAGATTCAGAGCAACTACTACCTCCTGATTGCGGGGCTGATCTGGGCGGTCTTCTCGCTGGTCCATCTCGGCTACCATCGTGACATGGCGGCCCTCGGTCGGCGAGTCGCGCTCGGCCTCGTCGCCGTCGCCTTCGGCTTCTCTCTCGCCGCTGTCAACTTCCTCCCCTTCATCGACTATGTCGATGACTCGCCTCGCGGAGGGGTCGGAGGTCGCGGCTACGAGTACTCCATCGGCTTCTCGATGCCTCCCGCCGAGCTGATCTCGGTGGCCGTGCCGGAGGCGCCGGGAATCCTCGACAACTACCAGGGGGACAATCCGTTCAAGCTCCACACCGAGTATCTCGGCGCCCTGGTGGTCGTGCTGCTCGTACTCGGTGTACGCTTCTCCCGGCGGGATCGGTACTGGTTGTTCTTCGCGGGCCTGGCCCTCTTCACGCTGACGATCGCCTTCGGCGGGAACACTCCCTTCTATCGACTCTATTACGACTTCCTTCCGGGTACTTCCCGGTTCCGGGCACCCGCGATTTCCTTCTTCCTCTTCTCGCTCTCTGCCGTGGCTATGGCGGCCGTCACGCTCGAGAAGATGGCGCTCGCGAAGGAGGACCATGCCACAGCCCGGCGCCATGATTCATCGCCGGAGGCGAACCTCGGGGTGTGGTTCATTGGCATCGGAGGGGTCGCGGTCGCCGCCCTCGCTTTCGTCGCCGCTTCTGGTGGCGGTGAGCCAACCGACGCCGCGAGAGTGGCGGGCTTCGGCCGCTTCGCGCTTTTCGCCAGCCTGACCTGCGGTGCCCTTTGGCTCTGGTTCCGAGAGCGCCTCCGGGACCTCGGAATCGTCTTGATCCTGGCCGTCGTCACGGTCATCGACCTCTGGATTGTCGATCGCAACTTCTTCGATACCGTGCCTCCGCCGGACCAAACCTTCGCGGCGGACGACGTGGTCAACTTCCTGCGCAGTCAGCCCGGCCCCTACCGCACCTGGGTGCTCCCCATCCCAGAGGCCTATCGCGGGCACGGCAACTACCTGATGCTGTTCGATATCGAGCAGGCCGGCGGAGAGCATGGAAACCAGCTCCAACGCTACAACGAGTTTGCGGGAGCTGGAGAAGAAGTCTACGTGGACTGGTCCAACTACCTGGAATCAGAGAACTTTCTGCGGGCCGCCAACATTCGATACATCGTCAGCATGACGGAGCTGCAGACGCCCTTCCTTCGCGAGGCCCACCGCGGCAGCGCCCTCGTCTACGAGAACCTGAACGCACTGCCGCGCGCTTACCTGGTTGAAGAGGTGAGGACTTCAGCGGACACGGCAGCGGCGCTGACCGCTCTCGAGGACCCCACGTTCGACCCGTCCAGAACTGCCGTCGTGTATTCGGCCGAGCCGCTGGATCTTCCGTCGGGTCCGCTCGAGGGGTCTGCGGAAGTCGTCGAGTCTTCGCCGGATCGCGTGGTGGTGAGGACGGCGTCGAACCGAGAGGCACTCCTCGTCCTGGCCGACAACTACTTCGACGGATGGACGGCGCGTGTGAACGGAACTCCGGCAACCATCGAGCGAACCAACCACACGTTCCGCGGAGTGGTCGTGCCCGAAGGTGAGAGCGAAGTGGTCTTCGAGTTCCGGCCGAGGGACCTCTACGTTGGATTCTACGTCTACCTGGCCGGGATGCTGTTACTCGTGGGATACGGGATTTGGCTCCTCGCGCGCCGTGGGCGGCAGCGGGTCGCGCCCGCGGGTTGACGGAGTGGCCGATGCCCGAGGGTCGCGAGCACGCCGCGTTGTCGGGATTCTCTTCGCCGCCGCGGCCCTCGGCTTCCTTGGCCTCTTCGTGGTTGAGAATCTCGAGGAGGTCCGGGCGCACCCTTGGTCGGTAAGACCCGGCCTTCTCCTCCTCTCAATTCTCATCAACGTCGCGAGCCTCAGCTGGGGAGTGCGCGTCTGGCAGCTCGTGCTCAGGCGCCTCGCGGTCGCGGTTCGCTTCCTACCCCTCGCGCGGGTCTGGTTTCTTTCCAGCCTTGGACGCTACATCCCCGGCAAGGTCTGGCAGTTCGTGGGGGCGGCTCACCTCGGCGGCCTGATCGGAATCCAAGCGGCCGTGGTGGTGACTTCGCTCGCGGTACATACCGCGTTCTTCCTTCTTGGGGCCCTGCTCGTTGCAGTCTATCTCTTGCCCGCCCCGGTCGGCGAACTGGGAGGCGTACCCATCGAAGCCATACGATGGATGACGCCATTGCTGATATTGTTGGCTCACCCGGCCGTGATTGGCGGAGGGTTGCGCCTGGTACGGCGTGTCACAGGGGCTGCCGTCGCGGACTGGCGGGGAAACCTCATGGACGGAGCCGCCCTCGCACTCCTTTCAGCGGTCGGCTGGTGCGTCAGCGGGCTCGCCTTCTTTCTGTTCGTCCTGTCGTTGACCCCGCTGCCCTCATCGGCTCTGGGGGGGATCGTCGGTGCCAACGCTCTCGCGTTCGTCGTGGGTTATGTCGTCTTCATTGCGCCTGCTGGGCTGGGCGTCAAGGAAGCGGCGCTGACAGCATTGCTGGCGTTCTACGTACCGGCCCCTGTAGCTGCCTTGCTGGCCGTAGCCGCCAGGCTGTGGATGGTCGCCGCGGAGATCCTACCGGCCCTCGCGTTGCTGCGGGCGCCAGCACCCTCCGGGATCGACGCGGATGCGCACGGCCGGGTGGAGACATAGCCCGAGAGCCACGCCACGTTTACATTTCGATCCCAGTCGGATGACGAATCAACGACGAACCGTGCGATGCTCGAGCAACTGAAGTCGAAGCTTGACGGGGAGATAGAGCGCCTGAGCCATGAGCTTCAGGTAGTTCTCCCCAAGGCGATCCAGAGGGCCGTGGAGCACGGTGACCTTCGGGAGAACTCGGAATACAGGTCGGCGTTGGAGCGACAGCAGTTCGTTCAGGCGCGCCTGAATCACCTCACGAAGCGTCGTACCGAGCTTTCGAATGTCGATCTCGAGAACATTCCCGCCGATCGGGTCGGCTTCGGCTCGCGGGTGACGGTCGTCGATCTCCGCAGTGGCGACGAAGAGACCTATACGCTGGTTTTCGGGGATTATATCGACATCGAAACGGGCCAGATCTCCATGGCTTCGCCCCTGGGGCAGGCCCTGCTCGGGCGGAGGGTCGGAGACGAGGTCATTTTGCAGTTGCCGAAGGGAGAGCGGCAGCTCCGGGTTGAGCGGCTCACCACATTGCGCGACATGGTGAGGGCATAGACCTTCCCGTGGCGTTGTAGCCGGATGATTGCGAAGACCTAGCTGTCGCCATCCGACTTCCGCAAGTGGTCCACCTCCGTTCGAAGGATCGCGACCATCTCTCCGACGAAGCCGAAGCCGAAGAGCATGAATCCAACCGTCTCCAGGAGGAGAACGAGGGTGAGCAGCGGCCGATAGCCGAAGGGCGGCATCCAGCCAGCTACCCGCAGCACAATCGCAACGAGCCCGATAAGCACACCGAGAACGATCAACACCAGGCCGGTCCCACCGAAGAAATGCATCGGCTTCTGGCTGAACTTCAGGTAGAACCACACGACGAGAAGGTCACCGACGCCGACCAGAATCCTCCCCTGCCCGGTGTACTTGGAAGTGCCTGCCTTCCGCGGATAGAGCTCGATATCGATCTCCGACACCGTGTATCCGCGCGAGTACGCCAGAACGATGAAGAAGCGGTGCCAATCGTGCCGCAGCGGAATCTCGTCGAGTATCTCCTTACGAAACGCCTTCATCGAGTTGAGATCCCGGGCCGGTACGTCGAAGAGACGTTTTGACAGGCGGTTGTAGACCGAGCTCACCGCTTGCTTGTCATAGCTGCCCGTCTTTCGTCCCGCGACGACATCCCACCCCTCGCCTAACTTCATGAGGAAGCGGGGGAATTCCTCCGGTGTGTGTTGGAGGTCCGCGTCGAAAAGGATGATGTAGTCGCTATCGGCTGCGCCAGCGCCGGTTATCATCGATTCCGTCTTGCCGAGGTTACGGCGATGGCGGAGGACACGAGCACGGGGCAGGCATCGCGCCGCCTCTAGCGCCGCCTCGTACGTCCCATCGGTCGAGCCGTCGTCGACGAGGATGATTTCCCCGTCGAGCTCGTGCCGCTCGAACGACTCGACCACGGCCCGGAAGAGGGCCGGGATGTTCTCGATTTCGTTGTAGGCGGGAATGACGACCGCGAAGTTCCGGCGGAGGTCGGTCGTCGCGGGCGCTGTCTTCACACCCTCTTTCTCATCCGAGCGGAGAGGATGCCCAGCTGATCTCGGTACTTCGCTACGGTTCGACGGGCGATCTGGATGCCCTCTTTCTTCAGGATGTTCACGATCGCCTGGTCCGTGAGTGGCTTCGCTGGGTTCTCTTCCGACACAAGTTTCTGGATCTGTGCCTTGATGCCACGGGCCGAAACTTCTTCACCCGACGTGGTCGAGAGTCCCGAAGAGAAGAAGAACTTCAGGGGAAGCACACCGCGTGGCGTCTGGACGAACTTCTCGTTCGTCACTCGGGAGACGGTCGACTCGTGCATGTCGATCACCTCGGCGACCTCTCTCAAGGTCAGCGGCTTCAGGTACTGCACGCCCTTCTCGAAGAAATCCCGCTGTCGATCGACGATGAAGTTCATCACCTTGAGCATCGTCTGGCGGCGCTGCTCGATCGCCTGGATCATCCAGTTGGCGGAGTTGAGCTTGTTGGAGATGAACTCCTTGTTCTCGCCGGCGAACTTCTTCTTGTCTTTCGCGATCTCGCGGTAGGTACGGGAAAGCTTCAGGCGCGGGAGGTTCGTGTCGTTCAGGAAGACCAGGTAGTCTTCGCCGACCTTGTCGACGACGAGGTCGGGGGTGATGTAGTTGTCCCCGTGGTTCCCGTACTTGAGGCCTGGCTTGGGATCGAGCCTCGCGATCTCGTCCGCGGCGTCCTGAACGTCTCGCGGAGTGATGGAGAGATCCTTGGAGATCTCGGACCACCGATGGTTGATGAGCTGATCGAAGTAGTCTCGCGTGATGCGGAAACAGAGTCGGTTCTCGAGCATTTCCTCGAACTCGCTCGGTTCCAGATCGGCGACTCCATTGCTCGCGGCAAGCTCCTGCGTGATCTCATCGCGCAGCTGAAGGAGGATGCACTCGCGGAGATCCCGCGCTGCGATCCCCGGGGGATCGAAGCCCTGGATCGTGGCGAGCATCCTCTCCGCATCTTCGAACGTATAGGGCGCGCGCTCGCGCGCGGTTTCTCCCCAATCGCCCCCATGCTCGAGCAGGAACTCGTTGAGAGAGCGAACGACCTCCTCGAGGGGGCATTCGAGGTACCCCTCGTCGCTGATGTTGCCGATGATCTCTTCGCCGAGCAGGAGCTCTCGAGCCGACAGACGGAGTAGGGTGAGCTGATCGTGAAGGTGGTCGGCAAGATCGCGGGTGGCCACCGAAACCGGCTCGAAGTACTCCCGCTCCTCGTACTCCTCCCTGCGGCCTCCGGTCTCGAACCCGTTGAGGAGAATCTCTTCCCAATCGATCTCCTCCTCGTCGGTCTCCTTCTCGGTCTCGGCCTCGACCGGCTCCTCGATCGCGTCCTCCGCCATTTCGAGGAACGGGTTGTTCAGGAGCTCCTGTTTGAGGTGCTGCTGCAGGTCGAGCAGGGGCATATAGAGAAGATCCATCGCCTGGTACAGGCGAGGGTTGATCTTCATCTCCTGCTTGAGCTGCGTTCCCTGGTATAGGCCCGTCTTCATCAAGGTATTTCCTTACTCAGGATAGGTATATCGCTGACGCATACGGGCGGTGAGCGTCGGGCCGAGATAGATCTCGGCGACCTCATCATTCCATACTAGTTCAGAAACCGTTCCAGAGACTCGGACCCTGCCATCGTACATGATGTAGGCTCGATCGACGATATCCAGAGTCTGCTCGACGTTGTGGTCGCTAATGAGGACGCCGATGTTCCTTCGCTTCAGGTCCGACACGATCTGTTGGATGTCATGAACGGCGATCGGGTCGACTCCCGCAAAGGGCTCGTCGAGGAGCATGAACTTGGGCTGACCAACAAGCGCGCGGGTGATCTCGAGCCGCCGCCGCTCTCCGCCCGAAAGGGCGTATGCCTTCGATTCCCGCAAGTGCTTGATCCCCAGCTCATCCAGCAGCACCTCCAATCGACCATGCTGCTCTTTCTTCGTGAGGCCCAGCATCTGAAGGATCGCGAGCACGTTCTGTTCGACCGTAAGCTTCCGGAATACCGACGGCTCCTGGGCGAGGTAGCCGATACCCTTTCGGGCGCGCTGGTACATCGGAACACCGGTCACGTCTTCATCGTTGAGGAGCACCCGTCCGCTGTCCGGCGCGATGAGGCCGACCATCATGTAGAACGTAGTCGTCTTCCCCGCCCCGTTCGGCCCGAGAAGCCCGACGATTTCTCCCTGGGTGAGACGAATCGCCACATCGTTCACGACCCGCCGCTTACGATAGATCTTCACCAGCCCCGAGGCCTCGAGCGTCGAGTTCCCCGGAACCATCCGGCGAGCCGCCGGAACGACATTGCTCGCCGCTCCGTCGCGCGTTCCGGGGAGCTCAGCCTCGAGCATTGTCACCTCCCCCTGCCGACGGCGGGTCGCCGTCCGCTGGCTGGATCTCGTCGGCAGCGTCAGGGCCGTCCGCAGCGTCGGGGTTGTCCGGAACGTCGGGGTTGTCCGGAACGTCGGGGTTTTCCGGAACATCGGGGTTGCCCGGAGCGTCGGGAGCGTCGGCGTCGTCCGGATCGTCAACGTCGTCCAGGGCGTCGGCGTCGTCCGTGGCAGGGTCGTCCTCCCCTGGCGGCAACGCCTCGAGAAAGACGCCCTGACGCAGGCCAACTACGTCGGCCACCTGTAGCTCACCCTCCGCCAACTCCAGCTCGATTCGATCACCGACAAGGAAGTTGACATTCTTCCGGGCATCGGGGGTACCCCGTTGTTCCTCCGGGGTCATCCGATAGAGGGACTGCGCGGAGCCGAGGGCGACCAGACGGCGGATCTCCACCGAGCGAGCTCCTGGTTCGTCGACCGGTCGGGGTTCCGGAACGGCGATCGAGTCGGGCTCGACCGCCTCGAAGTACCCGATAATCGTGTCCCCCGTGATCCAATCGCGAGCCAGAACTTCAGGTGTCGCGGCGGGTGGCGCGGCCACTGGGAGGCCGAGTGAATCCACGAGAACGGAATCGACCGCCAGGGTGTCAATCAAATCGACCGCCGGGATGTCAACCAAATCGACCGCCGGGATGTCAATCGAGTCGACCGCCGGGGTGTCAATCGAGTCGACCGTCGGGATGTCGATCGTATCGACGGCCGGGATGTCAATCGAATCGATCGCCGGGGTGTCGATCGCATCGACGGCCGGGGTGGCGGCCGAATCGGCCGCTATGGTATCGATCGACTCGCCCCGGGCGTTTCCGACTGCGAAGACCTGTTCAATCTCCTGGCTGGCGAACCTGGCATCGAGCGAATCAGCCAGGAGCCGGAACGTCTCGGACGCGGCGGTGGCTCTTACTCCAGTCGTATCGGAGGCAATGGTTGCGACCGCGCGCTGGATCGAGTCGTTGGCAAAGAAGAGCTGAAGGTCCGGTGCGTCGACTCGGAGATCCTCGCCCAAGAGCGCAGCGTCGGTCTGGGAATGGACGTGCTCGATCGAGCCCTCGACCATACGCGCCTGGACTATCTCACCCTCCAGCGTGAATTCCTGGCTTAGCAGCCGCGCACTCTGCCGGAGCTCGAGATCCTCGGTGTCCGAATCATAGCGGGCCTCACCCGCCGTTGCCGTCAGGTCCGTACGGGTGATCAGGACGGCCCCGGTCGCGGTGAGGTCATTCTGTCCGATGATCAGTACTCGATCGGCAACCAGGTTGAGTGGTTCCCCGTCGGACGTGGAATCGCTCGGCTGCAAGACCAGGGTCGGCCGCTGCCCTGCGTTCACCTGTGACAGAGGCCGCTCGTCGGTAGCCCGGAAGTACTCCAGCTCCGGACCCTCCAGTGTCGAGCCCTCTTCTTGATTCGTGAAAATGACGTTGCCGGTGGCATAGAGTCGACCGATCTCGGCGTTGTACGTCGCGTCGTCACTCGTCAACGACTGGATCGTATCCTGAAAGAAGACGTCGCCGTGCAGCTCGAGATCACGAAGCGCGCGGCTGATCTCACCGGAGTTCGCCCTCAGCTGGGCTCCATCGGTGCAATTGACGGTGAAAGGATCGTGCGAGATCACCACCGTATCGCCGCCAACCACGGTCTGCGTCGTCCGCCCCGGTGCGTCGTACGCGCACGAGCGTTCCTGCGCCGACACCACCCCAGGCAGCGCGGACAGAAGCACGAGCAGGCGAGCGGCGCGGTAGATCATCAAAACGGCACGTCACCGGATTCTCCGACGATCGCTTCGGTCTGGGCGCCCATGACCTCCCACGTCCGGAACTGCGTATCGGAGCGGAAGCTCGTACCGCGGCTCACTCGCCCGCCCTCGTAGAGCGTGAAGGGCCGGTTCGATGAGAGGCTATCGGTCCGCACATCGTAGATGAGTTGCTCTGTTTCGAGCCGTCGCTCGCCGTTGACTCCCTCGGCGATGAGCACGACGTCTTCACGCGCCACGAAGCGGCCCGTCTCCATGTTGTAGTCCCCCAGCTTGGACGTGAGCTCGCCTGCCTCGGCGCCGGTTTCGCTATAGAACGTCACCCGTACTCCGCGGAGGTCGAACGTACGCTCCGAGTCGTAGATGTACGCGGTGTCGCTCCTCAGGTCCGCGGAGCGAACCCCATCCTTCGTGATGACGTGCCGGATGCTGTCAGCGACTTTGTCGGCGGGCAGATCGAACGCCTCGGATGTCGCGGATGGCGTCGTGGCCTCGCGACCACAGCCGGCGGCCAGCACCGCCACCAAGGGAAGTACGAGCCAGCGCATCGTCTAGACCGCTCCCGCCCGCATCAGGTCGTGAAGGTGTACCATTCCTACCAATCGTCTATCGTCATCGAGAACGGGCATCGCCATGATCCCGAAACGCTCCATCGTTCCCACCGCGGCTGCGCCGAGCTCGTCCGCGATCGTGGTTTTCGGTTCCCGCGTCATCACATTGGTGACGGAAGTGTCGAAGAACGTCTCCTGATGCTCCATCAACCGGGTCAGGTCGCCGGCCGTGACCACGCCCGAAAGCCGGCCGCTCTGGTCGGTGACGGCGACCGTCCCACGCTTCTCCGCCAGGAGCACGACGCACTCCCGCATCGTCGCCTCCGGCTGCAGGATCGGCAGGTCGTCGGTGATCATCACATCCCCGACCCGCAACAAGAGCCTTCGACCAAGTGAGCCACCCGGGTGAAAACGAGCGAACTCCTCCGGACCGAACCCGCGCCGGCGAAGGAGCGAGAGAGCGAGCGCGTCGCCCATGACCATCGTAGCGGTCGTCGATGACGTTGGCGCGAGGTCGTGCGGGCACGCTTCCTCGTCCACGCCGCAATCGATCAAGAACGCCGCCTGTCTCCCCAGCATGGAGTCTCTACGTCCTGTCATCGCAACGACTTGTACACCGGTACGGGAAAAGTATTCCGCCAGTCCCCGTAGCTCATCCGACTCGCCGCTCTTAGAGAGGAGGATGCCGATGTCGTCCGGGCCGACGATTCCCAGATCCCCGTGCATCGCCTCCACGGGATGCAGAAAAGTCGCGGGGGTTCCCGTCGACGTGAGAGTCGCGGCGATCTTACGTCCCACGATTCCGGATTTCCCGATGCCGGACACGATAACGCGGCCGTGGGATGCGAGGATGGCCTCGACAGCTCCGACGAACCCCGCATCCAAGCGCCGGCCGAGCGCCGTCACCGCACTGGCTTCGGTTCGGATCACCCGATGAGCCTCCGCCAGAGTGTCGGCCTGCAGGGCGCTCAGCGAGGCAACCGCTTCATCACGGGAGGCCGCGGTGGCGCTCACGCTGATCTCTCCGCGAGGTATGCGTCTACTCGGTCCGTCCATTCTCCACGTGCACGCAACAGCAATTCAGCAAACTCACGAATCGCCCCGGACCCTCCGGGGCGCCTGGATGTCCAACGCGCCACCGCCTTGACCTCGGGAGCCGCGTTGGCGACGGCCGCGGGCAAGGCGACCCTGCGCAAGACCGGTAAGTCTGGAAGGTCATCGCCGACGAACGCTGCTTCGCTCCAATCTACGCTCAGCCTTTCAAGGAGGCGGATCGCGATCGGTAGCTTTGCGGCCGTCGGATCTTGATGGCATTCGACGATCCCCAGCTCCTCCGCCCGAATTCGAACTGCACCCGATTCGCGACCGGTGATGATGGCCACCTCGATCCCCGCCTCCCGTAGAAAGCGAATGCCGATGCCATCCATGATCTCGAACCGTTTGAGCTCGACCCGTTCCCCGTTGTCGGTCACACCGAGATAGATCCCGCCGTCGGTGAGCACGCCGTCCACGTCCAGCATCACGAGGCGAATTCGGCGCGCGAGCTCGATTTCCGCCGGCCCACGATTGTGAACATCACCCATGGGTGGCCGCCGGCGCGTGGCGAAGTGCATCGTGGATGGCGAGAACCTCCTCCAGCAGCGGCCGAAGCGACCCCAGCGGTAGCATGGTTGTCGCGTCAGACGGTGCCGTTCGCGGCTGTGGATGCACTTCCAGAAAGAGCCCGTCCGCTCCGGCGGCCACCGCTGCCCGAACCAGCGGAGGAGTGAACTCCGGCTGCCCTCCGCTCACGCCAGCGCCCTCTCCGGGGCGCTGCACCGAGTGGGTCCCGTCGAAGAGGATCGGGCCGTCGCATACCGCCCTGAGGGCGACGAAGCTTCGCATGTCGACGACGAGGTTTCCGTAGCCGAAGAAGGTGCCCCGCTCCGTGACGGCAACACCCGCAGCGCCGGAACCCAGCGCCTTCCGCACCGCGCCGTCCATCTCGGTTGGGCCCATCCACTGTCCCTTCTTGATGTTGACAGGGCGGCCGGTCGCTCCCGCCGCGGCGAGGAGATCGGTCTGGCGGCAGAGGAAGGCCGGCACCTGCAAAACGTCTACGACCTCGGCGGCCGCCGCGCACTGCGAGACTTCGTGGACGTCGGTCAGTAACGGCAGGCCCGAATGCTCGCGAATTCTGGCGAGCCCCTTCAAGCCCTCGAGGAGTCCGGGTCCCCGGGGCGAATCGGCAGACGAGCGATTCGCCTTGTCGAACGAGGCTTTGAAGACGATAGGCAGCCTCAACTCGGCAGCGATGCTCGCGAGCGCTTCCGCGATCTGAAGGTTCAGGCGGTCGTCCTCGAGAACGCAGGGCCCCGCGATGAGGAAGAACGGCCCGCCCGGCCGGAAGAGATCGCTCATGGCTTTCGACGCGCACTGGCCGGTCGGTGTACCCCGTTCGGCCAACGGAGTGTTCCGCTCGGAGGGATTGGACGCCTCAGATCGGGATCGGGCGTCATGTCGCCAGCTCCGCGGCCGGCTTGGAGGTCGCCGCCCCACCACGTCGGCCGTCCCTCCGGTTCACCGCGGCACCTATGAAAGACGCGAACAGCGGATGCGGATGGTTGGGACGCGACTTCAGCTCCGGGTGGAACTGCGTGGCGACGAACCAGGGATGGTTCGCCAACTCGATCATCTCCACGAGGTTCCCGTCGGGCGACGTCGCGCTCACGACCATTCCCGCCTCGGCCAGCGCATCTCGGTACGCATTGTTGACCTCGTAGCGGTGTCGGTGTCGCTCGCTGACCTCGCTCGCCCCATAGATCCGCGCTGACCGAGAGCCCGGTGTCAACCGGGCGTTGAAGGTGCCGAGGCGCATCGTCCCTCCGAGGTCCGTCACCTCTCGCTGCGAGTTCATCAAGCAGATGACGGGGTGCTCCGTATCGTCCGCCCACTCCATCGAATTAGCACGGTGCAACCCACACACGTTGCGGGAGAACTCGATGATCGCAGTCTGCAGACCGAGGCAGATCCCGAAGAACGGTAGGTGATTCTGACGGGCCCAACCGATGGCGTGCAGCATCCCCTCAACCCCTCGAACGCCGAAGCCTCCCGGGATCAGAAGGCCATGATACTGGTCGAGCAGGTCGGCCGTACGGCCGACCTTGAAGTCTTCCGACGAAAGCCAATCGATGTCGACCCCTACGTCGTTGGCGATCCCTCCATGGACGAGCGCTTCCTGTACCGATTTGTAGGAATCGACAAGTGCCACATACTTACCGACGACCGCGATGCGGACCCGATCCCGGCCAGGCTCCATGATCCGCTTGACGATCCCTTGCCACTCGCTCAGGTCCGGCTTGGGGGCGTCGAGATTCAGCCTGGAGAGCACCAGGTCGTCCAGCCGCTGCGATCGAAGTACGAGCGGAACCTCGTAGATCGATTTGGCATCCGGCGCCTCCACCACGGCTCCGACATCGACATTCGCAAACAGCGCGATCTTCCGCCGCAACTCCGGCTCGAGCCGTTTCTCCGAACGGCAGATCAAGATGTCCGGCTGAATTCCGATCTGCATCAACTCCCGCACGGAGTGCTGCGTCGGCTTCGTCTTCAGCTCGCCCGCGGCCGCGATATAGGGAACCAACGTCACGTGTATGAAGAGCGTGTTCTCACGACCGATCTCCTGTCGGTACTGTCGGATCGCCTCGAGAAAAGGCAGGCTCTCGATGTCACCGACCGTCCCGCCGATCTCGGTGATGACCACGTCGTGGTTCGGCCCGAGCCTCTTGATCGCCGATTTGATCGCGTCCGTGATGTGCGGGATCACCTGCACCGTAGCCCCGAGGTAGTCCCCTCGGCGCTCCTTGGTGATCACATCCTGGTAGATCCGGCCAGTGGTGATGTTGTTGGCCTGCGAGAGCGACTGGTCGATGAACCGCTCGTAGTGCCCGAGATCGAGGTCCGTCTCGGCACCGTCGTCCGTCACATAGACTTCACCATGCTGAAATGGCGAGAGGGTGCCCGGGTCGACGTTGATGTAGGGATCGAACTTCTGCAACGTGATCCGAAGCCCCCGTTGCACGAGCAACCGCCCCAGGGACGCTGCGGCGATTCCCTTCCCTAGCGAAGACACCACTCCGCCGGTCACGAAGATGTACTTGGTCGGTGCTGGCGCGCTCTCAGTCATAGGTCTGGTTCCGGATTCGCGGATTCCGTGCTGATTCCCTTATCCTTCACGTTCTCCGATCGCACTGTTCAGCGCCATCTCCTCGGCCCACCGATCGGCCCCGTACGTTGCTTCATTTTCAACTCGCCCTCAGCCGTTCCTCTGCCTTCTCGGCGTCTTCGAGCGTGTCCACGCCGCCAACTCCACCCCGCGCTACCGCGACACCGATCCGCATGCCCCCAGCGAGCGGCCGCAACTGCTCCAGCCGCTCGACCCGCTCCAACTCGCCCTCGGGCAGTTCGACCCAACGCTGTAACGAACGCGCCTCGTACGCGTAGATCCCTATGTGCCGGAGAAACAATTCGCTAGCGAAATCGGCAGCTGCAGGCTCCGCATCTCGCGCGTGCGGAATTGGGGACCGCGAAAAGTAGAGAGCCCCACCATCCCTTCCCCGTACCACCTTCACCACCGACGCCGACCGCAACTCCTCGCGACTCTCGATCGGCGAGGCCACCGTGCCGACTTCCCACCCTTCCCTCACCAGGCCTATCGCTTCGGCAAGGTGCGCCGGATCGACGAACGGTTCGTCACCCTGCACGTTCACCACAATCGGATAACCCCGATATCTCAGACGCCTTGCCACTTCAGCCACTCGATCCGTACCCGAAGGGTGATCCCTCGACGTGAGCTCGACCTGCGCACCGATCGACCGGCCGTGCTCCGCTATCTCCTCACTATCCGTGGCGATGACGACAAGGTCGAACTGCGGGCATGCGATCACGCGTCGCCATACCCACTCGACAAGGGGGCGGCCGGCGATCAAGTGAAGAGGCTTTCGTGGGAGGCGAGTGGACCCGAGCCGGGCGGGAATCACCGCCAGGGCAGCCCCGTTCACGATGTCTGCGGGGCGGAGAGGCAGGCCAAAGATGCAATATTCACGCCAGAGAATCTAGCGCGCCGCTTGCCGTTTGTCAAAACAACGGACCAAGACCCAGCGGGATCTGAGCGCCGAGATGGACTTCGGGATCGAGCGGTCGGTCGTCGGGATTGACATAGACCATGAGATCGACGATTCCGAGGCGAAGGCCAGCACCGAGGTTTTGTGCGATGCGGGGCATCCTCGTGCCGGTCCGCCAGGCCATGCCGGCGGCATGAAGCAGGCGGATCGACGGGGAGCCAAAGATCGGCAGCCGAACGGCGGGGACCGGAACTAGATAGTTCGATTCGACGAACAGGACGTGGTCTCCCCGGTACTCGGCAACTTCGTGTGCCGGCAGTGTTCCAGGCCCGCCGACGAAGCTCCAGCGCTGCAACGGCACCTCGCGACTCCCAATGGGAAGGAGGACGTAGGCAGCGACCTGGATCTGATGCTGATACAGAGCTACCATGCTCCAGGTACCCGATGCCGTGAGCTGTGCGAACTGGAAGTCGCCGGGGTTCGGCGGGGCGAATTCGACGCCGACGCGACCGGCAAAGCTGGAGGTCTGACCCTGCCACCCGGCGTTGAAGCCACCGACCAGGGAGGCGAGAACGCCCTCATCGATCGGGGGATTGAATCGCCAACCGTCGTCGCCTCCGAAGAGCGTCCAGGGGTCACCGGCGGCCAGGCTTCGATCGCGGGAAGCTCTCGCGGTGACGAATGGCGTGACGAACCCTTCTCCCGGGATCAGAGGCGGAGGAGGAGTCCGCGCGAGAGTGAGGGAGACCTCCGCCGATCGGAAGTAGTCGCGAACATCGGAGCGGACCAGGATCGCGGCCAACGAGTTCTCGAGATCGCCTCGGATCCAATCATCGGTAGTGTACGTGGATCGCTGTGCCTGAGCGGTGACGAGGAGGCGCGAAAATGGTCGAAGGGTGAGCCGAAGTCCCCCGTCGACCGTGTTGGGCTCGACGTTGTAGGCAATGGTTCCGCGAAGGGCGAATGCGGCCGTATCCCCTGAAGACGCCAGTTCGGCGGACCATCGCAAGGACAGGCCATCGACGCGGTTGTACGTTGGCATCCCGAAGCCGAAGACGTTCGGGAGGCGGAAGACGGTTCGGGCAGGAGGAGGGCCGACGAGGGAAATGGTGCGTGAGGATCCGCTCGCTGCGATCTCGGTCTCGATGCCCGACTCCAGAGGGACGATGTCGCCGACCTCGGCCATGCCCGAGGGGAAGATCTCCGAGTTCAGGCTAGCGATCGGGCCCGGCACCGAGGCGCCCGGTCGAATGAACAGCTCGCCTCGTACGACGGCAACCGTACCCTCGACTCGCCCTGCGATGGTCACCCGTGAGCCCAGCACGAGCAGATCAGAATCGATCTCCGCGCCGGCCGGAATTACGGTGTCGCGATCGACCAGGTGGTAGCTTCCGCGATCCAGAATGGAATCCAGGATGACGGCCGCGGCGTCGCCGGTGGCACCTTCGGTGACGATCTGAGCGGCCGCGGGGGTGGCGGCGACCTGCGCCAGGAGCAGAAGGATGGGGAGGTGCCGCACCACCTCAGACCGAGTCGAGGAAGTTGCGCAGGAGATCGAGACCGTGCTCGCTCGCGATGGATTCCGGATGAAACTGAACGCCCCAGACCGGGTGGCTACGATGCCGAACGGCCTGGATCTCGGTTTCGTGTCCAGGCTCGTCGGTATGGGCCACGACCTCGAGCTCGTCTGGCAGGGTGTCCGGGTCGATGACCAGCGAATGGTATCTTGCGACCGTGAACGGAGACGGAAGGTCCTCAAAGATTCCTTCTCCGTTGTGGCGTATGGGTGAGGTTTTCCCATGCATCAGGCGCTTGGCCCGAATGACCGCGCCGCCGTATGCCGTTCCGATCGCCTGATGGCCGAGGCAGACGCCGAGAATTGGAACGTCCGAACCGAGCTCCTGGATCACGGCGACCGACACCCCTGCTTCCGCGGGTGTGCACGGGCCCGGGGAAATGACGATCGCCTCGGGCGCGAGGGCCCGAATCTCCTCGGTCGAAACCTGGTCGTTCCGATGCACCTCGATGCGCGCGCCGAGCTCACCGAGGTACTGCACCAGGTTGAAGGTGAAGCTGTCGTAGTTGTCGATGACCAGAATCATTGGCACTGCGCCCGAAGGCTGGGGTGATTCAGTCGGCCCGGGGATGAAACGATCGGTGCACCTCCGCGAGGTAACGCCGGTCGACATGGGTATAGATCTGCGTCGTGGAGATATCGGCGTGTCCGAGCATCTCCTGAACGGCGATCAGGTCCGCACCCCCCTCGAGCAGGTGCGTGGCGAACGAATGCCGGAGCGTGTGCGGGGATACTCGCCGATCGATCCCGACCGCATCGACGTGTCCGCGAAGAATCTTCCATACACCCATGCGTGTGAGCGGCGTACCGCGTGCGTTGAGGAAGACGTGTCCCTCTCCCCTGCCCCGCTCGAGCCTGGGTCGAGTCTCGCGGATGTACAGCGAAAGAGCGCCGATTGCCCGGCGCCCGATTGGAACGATCCGCTCCTTCCCCCCCTTTCCCCTGACACGTGCGAGCTCTTCCCCGAGTGACAGATCGTGGATCTTGAGTCGCAAGACCTCCGATACGCGTACCCCGCTGGCATACATGAACTCGAGGAGAGCCCGGTCCCGCCACGCGAGGGGGTGGGAAAGGTCGGGCGCCTCGAGCAACCTTTCGACCTCGGCGATGCTAAGCACTTCCGGAAGAGTCTGCCACCCTCGAGGGGTCTGGATCCTCTCGCTCGGATCGGCCGAAACGAGGCCTTCGGCCAGGAGGAACCCGAAGTAGGTGCGGACTGCGGAAACGTTCCGCGCAATGGAGCTCGGCGCCAGACCCAGGTCTTTCAACCGGAGGACGAACGGGCGCAGATCAGTGATCGAGACACTCTCCGGTCCTTCGCATCCTCGGGTTCGAAGAAAGATCGCTGCCCGTGCGACATCGTGATCATAGGCTTCGAGAGTTCGTTCCGACACGCCACGCTCGAAGCGCAGGTGATCGAGAAATCGATGGAGCTGAAAATCCCTCCGCAGCTGGTCGAGGCCGGCGAGTTGGGGGGATGGGCTCGTCATGCGCCTCCCGTACCCTCTTTTTGAGCTCGGGTTCGCCACCAGAGCCACGCGAGCGCCGCCACGAGTACGGCGGCCACAATCGACAGGTAGCCGCCGAGCTGGCTGAAGAAGGAGAGGATGGCGCGCCAGTTGGCGCCAGCCGCCGCGCCTAGATACACCAGCAGACCGTACCAGGCTGCGGAGGCAAGAGCAACGGGAAGGGCAGTGCCCCAGAAGCCAAGACGGGAGACGCCAGCAAATGCCGGCACGACCGGTCGGAAAACGGGGAGGAAGCGACTGAAGAAGATGATGGGGAAGCCGTAGCGCGCATACGCGCGGGCCAGGGCATGGATCTGACGAGGATCGAGCAACGCCCTTCCAAGCCTCCCCTCGAAGAAACGCGGTCCGTAGTGGAGACCGACCCAGTAGATCGCTAGCGCACTCCCCACATTCCCGAGCCAGACGACGAGGAAGAGGCCACTGGCATCGGCCGGTCCCGCCCCGGCCACGACGCCCCCGACCAATACCATCACGTCGGCCGGAACCGGGGGGAAAACGTTCTCCACGGCCGCGGCCAGGCCAAGTGTCAGATACAGGAGCCACTCGGGGATTCCGAGCAGCCAGGCCATCAGATCACCGGCCAGTTTCACAGCGCCTCGTGGTAAGGGAGGACCCGGCGGTCTGGATGGTGTAGGCCCGTCAGAGCTCGGGCAGGGCCGGCGAATGCCGGGCGTGGACTGGATCCTGATCTTCGACCCGGTCGATCAGGACGACCGCATGAACTGCGATGCCTTCCTCGCGACCGATCCATCCCATTCCCTCGTTCGACTTGCCCTTGATGGAAACGTGCGTGGGGGCGATGCCGATCACCTCGGCGAGGCGCCCGCGCATCGCATCTACATGCGGGCCGATCCGGGGCTGCTCGGCCACCACCGTCGCATCGACGTTGACGACCTGGTAGTTCTCGCTCTCGAGCAGGCGCACGACGCGGGCCAACAACGACAGCGAGTCCGCACCTTTCCACTCCACGTCGGTCGGCGGGAAATGCGTGCCGATGTCGCCCAGGCCGGCCGCACCCAGGAGAGCATCCGTCACCGCATGCGTCAACGCATCCGCATCGGAATGACCCGACAATCCCCGCCCGGGGATTTCCACACCACCCAGGATAAGACGCCGGCCGTCCTCAAAGCGGTGTGAGTCGTAGCCGTAGCCGATGCGCATGCTCGGAATCGGGAAAGGAGTATCTGGAAAGCGTTCGGCAGGCGGTCGACCAGGAGTCGCCATCCTGGGTCGGTAGGATTGCCAAAAGCCCCAAAGCCAGTACGACTGGGCTTATCCAGGCAAGGTCCTTATCGTTCGGGCATCGGGTCCTGCTATGGAACCTCGACCCAGCGCCGAATCGCTAACGAAACGTTGTGCCCACCGAAGCCGAAGCTGTTCGACAACGCCAGATCGACCTGGCGCTCCACCGCACCCTCGGTGGCATAGTCGAGGTCGCAATCGGGATCCGGCTCTGAATAGTTGATCGTTGGGGGGATAATCCCATGTCGGCAAACGAGGGTGGTGATCACCGCCTCGACTCCACCCGCCGCACCCAGGGTATGGCCGGTCATCGACTTGGTCGAGCCGACGATCAGACTTCGGGCGTGCTCGCCAAAAGCTGTCTTGATCGCCGCAGTCTCATTCACGTCGTTCGCGGGGGTGGACGTTCCGTGGGCGTTGATATAGCGCACGTCCTCGGGCTTCGCATCGGCACTGCGAAGGGCCGCTTGCATCGCTCGAACGGCGCCTTCGCCACCGGTCGCCGGCGCCGTGATATGGTACGCGTCGGCCGTTTGTCCGAACCCGACGAGCTCCGCGATGACCGTCGCCCCCCGGCTTCTGGCATGCCCCAGCTCTTCCAGGACGAGCACCCCTGCCCCCTCGCCCATTACGAATCCGTCGCGGGTCGCATCGAACGGTCGACTCGCTGTCGCGGGGGAGTCGTTGCGCTCCGACAGCGCCTTCATCGCTGCGAACCCGGAGATCGTCATCGGAGTCACCGTTGCCTCGGTTCCGCCTGAGATCATCACGTCGGCCTCACCCATCTGGATCGAACGATAGGCGGATCCGATGGCGTGAGCGCCCGAGGCACAGGCAGACACCGTCGCGTAGTTGGGTCCCTTGGCTTCGTAGCGAATCGAGATCAACCCCGTCGCGATGTCGGCGATGAACATCGGCACGAAGAAGGGAGAAACCCGACTCGGGCCCTTAGCCAAGAACCGACTGTGCTGCTCCTCGAAGGTGGCGATGCCGCCGATCCCACTGCCGACGATCACGCCGAACCTTTCCGGTTCCAGTGACGACCGATCCTCCTCGAGTCCGGCCTCGTGCATCGCCTGGACCGCGGCGGCGATGCCCAGCTGCGCATATCGATCGGTACGCTTGACCTCCTTCCGCTCGATATACTCCCCCGGCTCGAAGCCCTTTACTTCGCCGGCGAACCGGACCGGGTATCCCGTGGGGTCGAACTGCTGGATCGTGTCGACTCCACTACAGCCTTCGAGGAGGGCCGACCACGACGAGCGGACATCCGTCCCCACAGCCGTCAACAGGCCCGTTCCGGTGATTACGACTCGCCGATTCATCTGACGCTCCTCCGTCAGCCGTCGTCAGCTCTGCTGCTGCTTGATATACTCGATGGCATCGCCGACCGTCTGCATCTTCTCGGCGTCCTCGTCGGGTATCTCGATGCCGAACTCTTCCTCGAACGCCATCACCAGCTCCACCGTGTCGAGCGAATCCGCGCCCAGGTCCTCCACGAACGAGGCGTCCGGCGTAACTTTCTCGTCTTCGACGCCGAGTTCGGTGATGATGATGTCCTTGACTCTCGCCTCGATGTCCGCCATCGCTGGCTCTCCTTTGGAAGTTCTGATAACAGGGGCGCGCCCCGGGCGCGCCGCGCGTGATACTACTAGATGACCATGCCGCCGTCCACCACCAGCACCTGCCCCGTGATGTACGACGCCGCCGGTCCGGCGAGGAACCGGACGACGCCGGCGATGTCCTCGGGCTGACCCAGGCGGCCGAGGGAGATCTGTTCGAGGAGGCCCTGACGGGCAGCCTCGGGAAGTTCGGCCGTCATGTCGGTCTCGATGTACCCGGGGGCAACCACGTTCACAAGGATTCCCCGTGATGCAAGCTCCCGCGCAACGGCCTTCGTCAGCCCCACCAGGCCGGCTTTCGACGCGGCGTAGTTCGCCTGGCCCTTGTTCCCCGTGAGTCCTACCACGCTGCTGATGTTGATGATCCTCCCGGATCGCCGCTTCATCATGCCGCGGGACACTGCACGAATCGTGTTGAATGCGCCCCTGAGGTTGGTGTCGATGACCGCGTCCCAATCTTCGTCCTTCATCCGCATCAGGAGGTTGTCTCGTGTGAGACCGGCGTTGTTGACGAGGATATCAATGCCGCCCAGCTCCTCGCCGACTCTCTTGATCAACGGGTTGACCCGAGAGCTGTCTGCAACGTCCACGGCGTAACCGCGGTGACCATCGCCGGGCAGTGAGGTGGCGGCGGCTTGGGCACGACTCTCGTCCCGGGCCACGATCGCCACCCGTGCACCTCCCTCCGCCAGCGCCCGAGAGATCTCCAGCCCGATTCCGCGGCTGCCGCCCGTCACCAGGGCGGCCTGATCCCTGAGCTCCACGCTACTCCACCTCCGCGATGTGCTTCTGCAGATCTCCGGCCGTGCCGAGAGCGATGCCGGTGGCTTCGCGATCGATCCTTCGCAGCAGGCCGGCCAAGACGTTCCCGGGGCCTATCTCGACGAACGTTTCGACGCCCGCAGCTCGCATCGTCCGTATCGAGTCGGCCCATCGGACCGGCGAAACGAGCTGACGTAGCAGCAGATCGCGAGCGGTCTCGGCATCGGACACCGGCTCCGCCGTCACATTGGAAATGATGGGGAAGGACGGGTCGCCGAATGGGAACTTGTCCAGCGTTTGGCGGAGACCGTCGAGGGCCGTTTCCATCAGCGGCGAATGGAAGGCACCGGAGACGTTGAGGGTGACCACCCGCCTCGCACCGGCAGAGCGAGCAAGCTCGGCGGCGCGCTCGACGGCCTTTACGTCTCCCGAAAGCACGAGCTGTCCCGGTGAATTCAAGTTCGCAGCGACGACGACGCCGTCGGCGTTCGAGGAGGCTTCACGACAGAGCACCTCGGCCCGCGAATCCTCCAGGCCGAGCACCGCGGCCATCGTACCCGGCCGAGCCAGGCCCGAGTCGTACATGAGCTCGCCCCGCCGCCGGACGATGCGTACCGCGTCGGGAAACGCCAGGGATCCGGCCGTAACGTAGACGCTGAACTCGCCGAGGGAGTGTCCGGCTCCCATGGCGACATCGAGGGTCCCGTTCTCGGCGAGTACCCGCCAAACGGCTACACTGTGAACGAGGATCGCGGGCTGCGCATTGACTGTGAGGGTCAACTCGCTCTCCGGACCTTCCCAACACAGGCGCGAGATTCCGATGCCCAAGGCCTCGTCCGCTTCATCGAACGTGTCGCGAGCGGCAGGAAACTGCTCCGCCAGATCACGACCCATGCCGACGAATTGCGAACCCTGCCCCGGGCAGAGCAGTCCGATCACAGCCGAACCACGTTGGCGGCCCAGGTAAACCCCGCTCCAAAGGCAACCATCAGCACCACCGAGCCCTGTCCCAGGACGCCGCTCTCGCGGGCCTCGTCCAGGGCGACGGGCACGGACGCCGAGCTCATGTTGCCATAGCGATCCACGTTGACGATCACCTTCTCCATCGGGATGCCCGCGTACTTCGCCGTGGCGTCGATGATCCTCATGTTCGCCTGGTGCGGAATCATGAAGTCGATGTCCTCCGACGTCATCGCGGCACGCCGCAACGCCTCGTCCGCCGCTTCACACATCGACCGGACAGCCGACCTGAACACCTCGGGACCCGCCATCTTCACGAGGTGCGAACGTTCTTCCAGAACCGCGACATCCATCGGGATTCGTGCGCCTCCCGCCGGCCGGTAGAGCAGCTCGGCCAACGTTCCATCCGACTTCATGAAGGAAGAGAGGATGCCGCCCTCACCGGGATCGCTCCGTCGAACCACCGCGGCCCCGGCGCCGTCCCCGAAGAGCACGGACGTCCTACGGTCTCCCCAGTCGACGATTGAGCTCATCTTCTCGGTGCAGATCACTAGCACCGTCTCCGCCTGTTCCGCCACGATGTGGGCCTGCGCCAGGGAAAGCCCGTACAGGAAGCCGGAGCAAGCACTGGCGAAATCGTACGCTGCCGCGTTCCGGGTTCCGAGGATCGCCTGGATGTCACACGCCGTCGAAGGCAGGAGCCGATCGGGCGTGGCGGTTGAGACCAGGACCAGATCGATCTCGTCCCCGCTGACGTTCGCCTCGCACATCGCTCGCTTCGCCGCTTCCGCTCCCATATCCGCGGCACTGACGTCCTCCGGAGCCAGCCTCCGCTCCCGGATCCCCGTTCGCGTGCGAATCCACTCATCGGAGGTTTCGACGATCGTCTCCATCTCCGCGTTCGTGACCACACGATCCGGGAGGTGTCGCCCGGTGCCCGCGATCCGTCCGCCCCTTTCAGCTACCCTCATGTGGCTCCTTGGGCGCCGTGCAGCTTGCCAATCCGATTCTGCATATGCGTCGTCATGTCCCGCTCGATCGCCTGTGCCGCCACCCGAATCGCGTTGGTGACTGCCTTCGGCGGCGATCCGCCGTGGCAGATAATCACCACCCCGTTCACCCCCAGCAGCGGCGCTCCCCCGTACTCGGTGTAGTCCAGGATGCGGAAGATTCGGCTCAGATCCAGCTCTACTTCGGCCTCCTCCACTTCCTTGCGGAGCAGATCCAGGATGAACCCCGTAACGGACTCGTAGAACTTCAGCAACACATTGCCAGCGAACCCGTCGGAGACCAGAACATCGCACTTGTGGTCGATGATGTCACGACCTTCGATGTTGCCGACAAAGTTCAGCGTTGACTCCCTGAGCAACTGATAGGTCAGCAGGGTCTGTTCGTCCCCCTTCTCGGGCTCCTCCCCGATGTTGAGCAGCCCGATGCGGGGACGCTCGATTCCCATCAGATCCTGCGCATAGGTCGTCCCAAGATGTGCGAACTGGAGCCGCTGCTGCGGGCGCGTATCAATGTTCGCACCCGCGTCGATGAGGAGGGTATGGCCACGGCTTGTCGGAAGGATAGCGCCGACCGGGGGGCGGTCCACTCCGGGCAATGGCCCCAGAATCACCAGCGAGCCGGCCATCACCGCGCCCGTCGAGCCGGCGCTGATGAACGCGTCGACCTCTCGCCGCTTGTGCAGGTTCAGGCCCACCACAATCGACGAGTCCGGCTTCCGACGGATCGCCTGCGCCGGCGACTCCCCCATCTCGATCCGCTGGGGGGCGTGAACGACTTCGATTCGATCCCGCCCGATCCCCGGATAGCGGCCCAGCTCGGCGTCGATCCGCTCCCGATCCCCTACGACGACCAGCTGAAGGTCGTCTCCCATTGAACGGAGAGCCCCAATCGCGCCCTCCACCTCGATGGCGGGGGCGCGATCGGAGCCCATCGCATCCAGCGCGATCCGCATGGCAGCGGGCGCGCTTAGATCTCTTCGACTTCGAGCCTCTGCACGCCGCGGTAGTACCCGCACGTCGCACAGACACGATGAGGCACGTGAGGGTCGCCACAACGCGGGCAGTTGGTGATCGCCGGCATCTGCGCCTTCACGTGCGTGCGGCGCTTTCGCTGCCGCTGCTTCGATTGGCGCCTCTTCGGAACGGCCATGTATCCTCTTCGCTGGAGGTCAGTCGAACTCGATGTCCTTTAGCGCGTCCCACGGGCTCGCCTCTGCCTCGAGAACGCATTCGCACGTCGTTCGGTTCCACTCCGCGCCACACTGCGGACACAGCCCGCGACACGACTCCGAACACACGACGAAATCGGGAATCCTCAACATCAGCTCGTCCCGCAACGGCGGGACCAGGTCGAGTCGATCCCCCCGTTCGGGTAGCGGATACACCTCTCCGCTCAACTCGAGCTCCTCTTCGCCCCTCAGAGGTTCGAAGAGCAAATCCACCGTGTCCCGGACCCGAACCCGGACCTCGGCGAGGCACCGACGACACTCGCCAGCGAAGTCGGCCTCGATCTGGCCGCGCACCAGGACACCCTCGCCCACCATCCCGGCTTCGAGGTCGATCCGAACTGGACTGCGAAGGTCGAGCCCGGACGCATCCCACTGGAAAACGTGAGCGGGCAACTCCTGCCGCAGCTGGACCGGCGCGCGGGCGACGGCAGCCAAGCTGAGAATCGGCATAAACGTAGAAAATAGCCGCAATTCCGAGGGGTGTCAATCGCCACCCCTCTGCGAGATGCAGGGACCGTTCACCGGTCCTTCTTGGGCTCCGGCAGCAGAACGGACGCCAACCAGGCGACGAGGGTGATGATGATGGAGCCGAAGAAAGCGGGCTCGAAACCAGCGACGGCGAAGTTGATGCCAAAGAACTGGGAAACCTCGGAAACGAGGAGGAGGAGGCCGGCGTTGATGACGAAGAGGAAGAGACCGAGGGTGAGGAAGATGAGCCCGCAAGCGAGGAAGGTGAGGATCGGTCGAACGATCGCGTTGATTGCACCGAGGATCAGGGCGACGGCAAAGAGAGGGACGAGACCGTCCTCGATCCGGATTCCGGGAACGAGTTGAACGGCCGCCCAGACGCCGGCGGCGGAGGCGATCCAGCGAAGGATGAAGGCCATGGAGAGGAAGGCCGGTGTTACGCCAGGAGGTCGGCCGCAGCAAAGAAGAAGGCGACCTCACGAGCTGCGTTCTCGTCCGAGTCGGAGGCGTGAATGGCGTTTCGGCCTTTGGATTCGGCGTAGAGCTTACGGATGGTGCCGTCCGCGGCCTCGGCCGGATCGGTCGCGCCGATGACCTCACGGAGCATGGCGACAGCGGAATCCCGTTCCAGAGCGATGGGGATGACGGGCCCCGACGTCATAAACTCGACCAGCTCGGAGTAGAAGGGTCGCCCACGGTGAACCGCGTAGAACACGCTCGCCTGCTCGGCCATGAGGCGGGTCATCCGCATGGCGAGGATACGAAAGCCCCTATCCTGGAGATGGGCGAGGATCTTTCCAGCGTAGCCGGACTCTACGGCGTCGGGCTTGATGATCGCAAGCGTTCGAGACATCGATCCATGGTCGAGAGAGAAAATGTTGCGGATCACGGTCTTCGTGGACCGGGTTCCGGCAGGCGGAACGTTGTCGCCATCCGGGTGGCTTGCCGACCGGCTGACCAGCGACGACGGAACCTACGTCGTAAACAGCTTTCTGAGGATGTCCGCTCGTGCGAGGAAGCCGGTGAGGCGACCCTCATGGACGACGGGCATGCGTTCCACGTCCTTGCCGATCATAGTAGAAACGACCTCGGAGAGCGATTGGTCCTCCGAGATGCACATGACCGAGCGAGACATGATCTCGCGAACGGGCACGTGGTAGAGGGCGCGGTCATCCGGTGTGGCCGCGCTCTCGCCCGCTCCTGCTCTGTTGATGGCGGGGAGGAGGTGCCGCAAGACATCTCGATCGGTGACGACACCGAGCACCTCTCTCTTCTCGCCGATCACGGGAACCGCTTTGAGCTGGTGGCGGCCCATCAGGTCGAGCACCTCGCGGACGGGGGTTTCCGGGTAAACCCGGTAGACCCGGGGGGTCATGACGTCCCGAACCGCAAGACGAGGTTGTACGGTAAGGGCACGAATCTCTGGAAGGGCGAGAATCTCGGCCGCGGAAGAGACAGCGAGCATGCGATCGACGAGATCGTCGTTGCGAAGGGTACTCGCGAGCGCCGCCACGATCTGGAGATAGTGACTCGATGCCTCCGGGGGCGCGAAGACGAGCACGACGACCTGTTCGGCGCCACCCTCCACCCCCGGTTCGAGCTGCAGCGGTTTGGGCGACAGGCCGATGGCGACAACCAGCTGGTCGACTGCCTCGGTCCGGGAGTGGGGCAGGAGCACCTTATCGCCCACGTGGACCACGTCTCGGACGCGCTCATCCGACGACAGCCGCTCGAGGAGCTCGGGCCTGGCAATCGCACCCGATTCAACCAGGCGCTGAACGAGCGCCAACACGGCACCGCGTAACGTGTCGGAGCCGAGGGGGGAGACAACGTGCTCCGGACGAAGCACATCCAGCAAACGCATACTACCTCGCTTTGCTCCCGAATGACCCGAGCAGGACGACCTCGGCAAGACCGGCCGGCTGTTTCCAAAAGCAGTTCAGCCGAGCGCCTCCTGAATCAGTCCCACCACGTCGAGCGGTCGTTTCGCGACACCGATGCCATTGTCGTGGAACGCCTGGATCTTCTCCTCGGCCGTTCCGGACGAACCCGAGATGATCGCTCCCGCGTGTCCCATCCGGCGGCCTGGTGGTGCGGTCTGTCCGGCGATGAAGCCGACGACCGGCTTCGTCACGTTTTCCTGCACGAACCGGGCGGCATCCTGTTCGTCGGTCCCGCCGATTTCACCGATCACCACGATGGCCTGGGTCTCGGGATCCTCCTCGAAAGCTGTGAGACAGTCGATGAAGCTGGTGCCGTTGATCGGGTCGCCACCGATACCGACGCACGTCGTCGTTCCGATGCCGGCACCCTGGAGTTTCGCCACGACTTCGTACGTCAGCGTTCCGGAGCGCGAGACAAGCCCGACGGGCCCCGGATCCGTGATGTTGCCAGGGATGATGCCGACCTTGGACTTCCCCGACGAGATGAGACCGGGGCAGTTCGGTCCGAGCAGCCGCGCTCCCTTCTCGTCGACGAAGGGGCGCACCCGAGTCATGTCCAGCACCGGCACGCCCTCCGTGATGCAGACGATGAACTCAACCCCCGCGTCGGCCGCTTCGAACATTGCGTCGGCGGCGAAAGCAGGAGGCACGTAGATTACAGAGGTGTTCGCACCGCTCTGGAGTACCGCTTCTTCCACCGTGTCGAAAATAGGAACGCGGTTATCGAACTGCTGGCCTCCCTTGCCCGGGGTGACCCCGGCGACGACCTGGGTTCCGTATTCGATCATCTGTCGTGTATGAAACGAGCCGTCCCGCCCCGTGATTCCCTGGACGACGAGACGCGTCTCGCGATCCGCAAAGATGCTCACTGGCCCTCTCCCTTCGCGAAGTTGACGGCCCGTTCCACTGCCTTGTCCATGTCCGTCAGCGCGCTGAAGCCAGCATTCTGGAGGATCTCGACGGCGAGTTCCTCGTTGGTACCCGTCAAGCGGATGACGATCGGGATCGAGATATCGATCTGGCGGGTGGCGGCCACGATCCCGTTCGCAACGTCGTCGCACCTCGTGATGCCACCGAAGATGTTGAACAGGATGACCTGGACCTCGGGATCGGCAGTGATGATCCGCAGAGCACTGACGACCTTCTCCGGGTTCGAGGATCCACCAATATCGAGGAAGTTGGCCGGCTCACCGCCGTAGTACTTGACGAGGTCCATGGTCGCCATCGCCAACCCGGCCCCGTTCACACAGCAACCGACGTTGCCGTCGAGCTTGATGAACGTGAGGCCTGCCTCGCGGGCCTGTACCTCCGATGGATCTTCCGAGCTCTCGTCTCGAAGCTCCTCGATCTCCGCGCGGCGAAAGAGCTCATTGTCGTCGATGTTCATCTTAGCGTCGATCGCCTTCACATCGCCCGACTGGGTGGTGATCAACGGGTTGATTTCGGCCAGCGAGGCGCCCGATTCGAGGAACGCGTCGTACAGCTGGGTCATGATCCGGGCGGCCGCCCTCTGCTGTTTGAGATCGTCATAGAGCGCCGTGGCGAGGCCGTATGCCTGGAACGGGAGGAGCCCGTACCGCGGGTCGACTTCCAGCTTGCGAATCGCGTCGGGATTGGTCGCGGCGACTTCCTCGATGTCCACGCCGCCTTCCGACGACACCATGAACACGGGCCGCTTGCTTGCTCGGTCGACGATGAGACCGACGTAGGCTTCCGTTGCAATGTCCTCCGCCGGGGTGATCAACACCTTGTCGACCTTGAGATCCTTGATGTGCATGCCAAGGATCTTCGACGCATGGGAACCCGCCTCCTCGGGCGATCGAGCGAGCTTCACGCCGCCCGCCTTTCCACGACCCCCGGAGTGAACCTGGGCTTTGACGACGACCGTGCCGCCGAACTTGTGCGCCATTCGCTCGGCCTCCTCGGCCGTCCTGGCGACTTCGCCGGGCGGAACCGGAATGCCGTGCTGCCGGAAGATCTCCTTCGCTTGGTACTCGTGAATGTTCATCGAAATCCTGAAAAGTTCAGCGACTCCGGCCAGCCCACACTCCCGGCTCCGGTTGGTCGCTCTTGCAATACGGCAAATACCGAAAGAATGAGGCGGTCGCTGCCGTCCTACTCAGTCCGGATCTCCGTGCCTGACCCGCCGGTCACGGCTTCCCTGCCCTGGTCGAGGCGTGCGATGAGTGCACGCTTGCCCCCGTGCCGCAGGAAGTGGATCGCCGCTTCGACCTTCGGCGCCATGTTCCCCGCCCCCAATGCGCCCGCTGCGAGAAGAGCCTCGGCTTGGTCGACGTCGAGACGGCGAATCGGTCGCTGCTCTGGCGTGCCGAAGTCGGCATAGATCGCCTCCACGTCCGTCAGCACGAGCAGAATCTCGGCGGCCAGCTCGACCCCGAGCACAGCGGCCGCACGGTCCTTGTCGACCACGGCATCAATTCCTTCGATGCATTCGCTTCGGTCGATGAACACGGGCGTACCGCCGCCGCCGGCTGCGATGACCAGGTGGCCCTGGTCGAAGAGCGTCCGGATCATCCGTCCCTCGACGATTCCGATGGGCCGTGGAGAAGGCACCACGCGGCGCCAGCCGTCCTTCTCCGGGGCGACGTTCCAGCCGAACGTCTCCACGCAATCGTTCGCCGTTTCCTCGTCCATGACCCGTCCAATCGGCTTGGATGGGGCCCGAAGCTGGGGATCGTCAGGGTCGACGACCACCTGCGTTACCAGCGTAACGACCTGTCGGTCGACCTCGGCGCTACGCAGCGCGTTCTGGAGGGATTGCTGGATCATGTACCCGATCCACCCCTCCGTGCCCGCCACCAACACGCCGAGTGGCAAGGGTGGAACCATCCGTCGAGCGACCTCGTTGCGGACGAGGTCGTTCCCTACCTGCGGGCCGTTGCCGTGAACGATCGCGATCTTCCAGCCTTCGCCGGCGAGCTCGACGACGGCCCCGAGGCTCTCGCGGGTATGTCGGAACTGCTGCGCGATGGTACCCGTTTCGCTGGATGGCGCCAGCGCGTTTCCACCGAGGGCGACGACAATGCCGTGATCGCGCAACGCCCTCATTCCCCCGTCGAGAGCGCGCAATGATAAGCGTCGGTCGGGACCCCAGCAAGTTCGAACCCCGGACCGTCACCCCAACACGGAGCAAGGTCGTCCGTCCGGTTCACGGCCGGGAAAGCCGGGAAAACGATGGGTGTTCGGTGGCGGGATGCGGTTGGACGGAGGCGTCGCTCGGCCACCAGATCCGAGCCCTGGTTCACAGGTTCTCGGCTCCCGGGCCCAGGGCTTCACGAAGGGATTCCCAGGTTCGCCCGAAGCCGGCCCAATCGCCCGAGCGAAGCAGGCGATCCGCCTCCTGCATCAGTTGCCGCGCGCGCGCGAAGCCCTCCACCTCGATTGATGGCTGATCTGCCCCTTCGGTTTCGTCGCGGTCGGTCGAGGCCAAGCGAGTGCCGCCTGTCTGGCCGCCCAGGAGCGCCGTGACAGCCGATTCGAACGTCGGACTCATCACTACCTGACCGGGCCGTGCCAGGATCACCCGCTCGAGCTGTGGAATTGCCGTGTTCTCGGCCTCCAGAAAGAGGGGTTCCACATAGATCAGGGACCCTTCGACCGGCACGATCATCAGGTGGCCGCGAAGCACGTTGCTCCCTCCTGTCCGCCAGAGGGAGAGTTGTTGCGAGATCTCGGGATCCTGATCGATCATCGCTTCGATCTGCTCCGGGCCCGGAATCAACTCGTCCCGAGGAAGCATGAAGAGGATCTGCTCGCCGTAGTTCGGTGGATCGTTCCGCGCCACCAGCAGCGCGGTCATGTTCTGCCGACCCCGTGCGACAAAGGGAACGGAGAGCAGGAACTCCGGTTCGGCCGACCCGGGGAGGGGATACATCGCGTAGGTCGGCTCCATCGATGTAACCGTGCCCCGGTACTGCTCGTCTGCGACGGACCACACGTCCTGCTGGCCGTAGAACGCACGCGGGTCGGTCAAGTGATAGGCGCCGAGCACCTGCGCCTGGAGGTGCATGAACTGCGCTGGATAGCGAAGGTGCTCCTGAAGCGCCTTCGGCATCCCGTCGATGGGTCGGAAGAGATCGGGGAAGAGACGGGAGTAAGTGGCGAGAACCGGATCGCTGGGGTCGACCGCGTAGAGCGCAACTTCCCCGGTCACCGCGTCTACTGTCGCTTTGACGCTGTTGCGGATGTAGCGCACCCCCCGCTCCTCGAAGGCGACGAGGGGAGCGAGGGGAAAGCTGGGACTCGTCGTGTACGCGTCGACCATCCAGACCACCCGGCCCTCGTGGATCACCGGGAGCGCGGCGCCATCCGCCGAGACGCGGAGGAACGGGGCGACTGCCTGAACTCGCTCGGCCACTCCCCTCTGGTAGACAATTTTGCTGTCGCGGGTCAGATCTCCCGAGAGCAGGATGTTCTTGCTCTGGAAAGCCCATGCGAAGAGCGCCTTCTTCCAGGCCGAATCGAGCGTGATCCCCACCGCCTCCGCGGCGGCGGGCAGGATCACGTACTCGTTGGTTCGTTCTCCGAAGTAGATCCGCGGATTTTCGAGCTTCAGCTCGCCGGGAGCCTCTGGGGCGAGCTTCGGAGGGTCGAGGTCCGAGACGTAGAAGGACGGAGTGCCGTCGGGCGCCATTGTTGCGACAGGACTGACCACGGCGCCCGCGCCGGCGACATAGTTGAGGTGCAGGTTCTGCCACGTCTGCGCAGCCTCCTCCAGCTCAGTCACCTCCAGCTCACGGACCGAGATGGCCAACGGCTCCGCCTCTGCGCCGGAGCCGTAGCGATCATGATGGACGCTCGCGAACGTGTAGTAGCGGAACAGTCCCTGCCGCTGCCGATACGCCGTCAGGAGGGGCCGCGGATCCCAGAGCGGTACACCGCTCAGCCTACGCACCAGAACGTCCTCGTCGACCTCGGCAGAATCCTGGTATGGCAGAGGAACGCTGTTCAGAGTGTTCAGGCCGAAGGCATGCCGCGTGAACTCGAGATGACGCTCGATGAATCTCTGCTCGCGAGGGAACTCGTTGGGTTCGACGACGAAGCGCTGAACGGATGACGGATAGATGGCCTCGGCGCTCACCAGACCCAAGAAGAGCAGAATGGCTCCGGCGATCGGGATGCGAACGTTGCCCACCCAGGCGCCATACGAGATGGCGGCCGCAGCCGCGACGGCCAGAAGGAACACGACCAACTTGGCCGGCATCCGAGCGTATACATCGGTGTAGCCGAGCGCCCCGGCGAAACCCGTCCCATCGACTACCAGGCCGTAGCGGTCGAGCCAGAGGTTGAGGGCATAGAGAAGCAGGAAGACCGCGAGCAGGAGGCCGAGGTGTCGGCGAGCGAGGGTCGAGATTCCCGGGCGGCCGTCACTGAGCTTGATCGCGCCGGTCGCCACGTAGGCCGCTGCCGCGAGCAGTGCGACCCAGAAGACCAGCAGCGCGCCAAGCGTCTGCAGGCGATTGAGGATCGGCAACCGGAAGACGTAGAAGGAGGCGTCACGGCCGAAGACCGGATCTGCCAGGTTCCAACTTTCCGGGTTGAGGGCGGCGAGCACTGTCAGAGGGTCGCCGATCCCGGCAGAGAGCCACCACGCGGAGAAGAACGCAACGATCGAGATCGCGCTGACGATGTAGACCTGCGGGAGGCGCTCGGCGATCTCGATGTTGGCGTAGCGGCGACGAACCCGGATCGTTCCGAGGGAGCGCGTGACGAACCAAAGGTTGACCAATACGGCCGCCGCGATCACGATCGCGATGATCCCGCGGACCAGCAGCGAGGCTTGCCACTGCGTCCAGAACACGTCCTCGAAGCCGACGCTTCGATACCAGAGGAGCTCCGCAGCGAAGCCCGCAATCGCGCGCCCTCCCACCAGAACGATCAGGAGGCCAACGACGAAGGCAGTGATAGTGGCCCTTCGACCGAATTTCATGAGCTGACGGGGATTCCCTGGGCACGGACCCAACCCTCCATCGTCTCCCGAATCCGCTCGAGGGCCTCGGGAGTACGGGCTTCGTACCGAGCAACGAGCACGGGTTCCGTGTTGGACGCGCGAATCAAGCCCCAACCGTCGTCGAAGAGAACTCGCGCGCCGTCAACATCCACCACGTCGTGCTCGGTCGAGAAATGACGCACGGCGCGATCCACAATTTTCCATTTCCGCTCTTCCGAGGCGGGATATCGCAGCTCGGACGTCGAAACGAAGGTCGGAAAGGTGGCGATCCGCTGTGACATCGGCTCCGGTGAGCGCGACACGATCGAGATCAGCAGGCACGCCGCGTAGAGCGCATCATCAAAACCATAGTAGTCTTCGCCGAAGCAGATGTGCCCCGACAACTCTCCCGCGAGGAGTGCTCCCTCCTTTTTCATCCGCTCCTTGATCAGCGAATGCCCGGTCGCCGACATGATCGGCACCCCGCCGGCACCCTCGATCACCTCGGACAACGCTTGCGAGCACTTCACGTCGAAGACGACCTTCTGACCGCTTCCGCGCCGTTCGAGCAAGTCGAGAGCGAAGAGAGCGAGCAGGGTGTCACCCCGAACGATCTCGCCTCTCTCGTCGACCGCGCCGATGCGATCCGCGTCCCCATCGAAAGCGATCCCGAGGTCTGCCCCCGACTCGACAACTCGAGCTCGCAGGTCGGCGAGGTTCTCATCCACCACCGGGTCCGGGTGATGGTTCGGAAACGTGCCGTCGGACTCGCAGAAGATGGGTATGATTCCGACCTTGGCACCGAGTGCCTGAAGGAGGTCAACCGCGACAACGCTCCCGGTACCGTTTCCGCAATCCACAACCACACGCACGGGCCGCTCCACGGGGAACCGGCCCGAAAGATCGGCGATATATGTGGGCAGGATATTCTTCGATTCCCAACCCCCCTGCCCGACTTCGAAGTCGCCTGCCTCGATGAGTCGCCGAACCTCCTGGATCGTCTCGCCGTAGATCGATCGACCTCCGATCGAGAGCTTGAAGCCATTGTATTCCGGAGGGTTGTGCGACCCCGTCACCTGGATCGCCCCATCGGCCTCGGCGACTGCCGATGCGAAGTAGAGAACCGGTGTGGGAACCATACCGACGTCGATCACCTGGGCACCGACGGAGGTGAGACCGCTGCGGAGCGCAGAGGCCAGTTCATCGGAGCTGAGCCGGTTGTCCCGTCCGAGGGTGACGCGCGGCCGACTGAATCCCTCGCGGCGCAACCTCGTACCGAATGCCCGGCCCAGGTCGGTGGCAACACCCGCATCGATGTCCTGACCGACGACGCCGCGAACATCGTATTGTCGAAAGATGTGGGGGTTCATCGGGATGGCCACCTCATTCGGCGTTTCGGGCGGCGCCCGACGCCGCCCCGTCGACCGGCACGGTCGCGATGCACTCGATCTCGACCGAGCAGTCGCGAGGGAGCCTCGCCACCTGCACTGTCGACCGCGCCGGTCGGTGCCCACCGAAAAACCTACCATAGACTTCGTTCATCGCCACGAATTCCTCTAGGTCACGCAGGAAGACAGTCGTCTTCACGACATCGCCGAGTGATGCACCCGCAGCCCGAAGGACTTCCGTGAGGTTCTCGAGAACCCGTTCGGTCTGGACCCCGATGTCCCCTGCGACCACCTCTCCGGTGCCCGGGTCGAGGGGGATCTGGCCGGCGGTGTAGATCATCCCGCCGTGAACAACGGCCTGGCTATAGGGCCCGATAGCGGCGGGCGCAGATTCAGTGGCGATGAGTCGGGTCTTCGGCATTTTAAAAAGTGAGCTCGGCAAAGTGGCGCGAGAGGCTTTCCCGCACTTCCTCGGGCGAGACGGTGGCGACGCCGGGTTTACCGACCTCGATGGCGGCCGCGTAGTTGGCGAGCGTAGCTGCCTCCTCGATCGTCGACCCAGCCGCCAGCGCGAGCGCGATAAAGGCAGTCACTGTATCGCCAGCGCCGGAGACGTCGAACACCTGGCGGGCGACGGCCGGGATCCGCACCACAGACCGATCCGCCGACGCGACGACCATCCCGTCCTCCCCGAGCGTGACGAGGAGGTGCTCGCAGGAGAAACGCGAGCGAGCATTCTCGAGCCACCCATCGTCCCGATGCTGAATGGGTACGGCGAGAGCGCTCGTGAGTTCGAGCGCGTTCGGCTTGAACACGGTTGCACCGCAGTACTCGAAGATGTGGCGAAACTTCGGATCGACGACGACTGGGATCCCGGCGGCTCGGGCGCCGTCGATCGCCATGCGGATCACGGAAGGCGCCAGCACCCCTTTGTTGTAGTCCTCCAGGATCAACACATCGGCCGAGACGATCGACTCCAGAACCAGGCGTGCGACCTCCGCTGCGATATCGTCCGGCAAGTCGTCGTCGTGCTCCCGATCGAAGCGGACCACCTGCTGACGTCGTGCCAGCACCCGCGTCTTCGTTGTCGTCGGCCGGTCGCCTCCGCTCACCAACCGAGCACGCACGGCCCCACCCTCCAACGCCTCGATCTTCTGCCGGATCTGCTGTCCTGCCCCGTCGCGGCCAACGAAGCCGATGACATCGCACGCTGCGCCGAGCCGGAGAACGTTGGCGGCTACATTGGCTGCCCCACCGAGAGCGCTCCGCTCATCCTGGACGTGGACGACCGGAACAGGCGCTTCCGGTGAGATGCGCTGAACCGAGCCCGCGAGGTAGATATCGAGCATCAGATCTCCGACCACCACGGCGCGCACGTCCGCGGTGCGAGCCAGCAAGTCCTCCAACCGGTCCAATCCGAAAGCAGACATGGCGTTGTGGGGTACTCGGGGTACGTCGCCCAGGGGCGCATCCGGGCCGGAGAATGTAACTCCTGTTGCGCGAACGTGTAAAGCTGAGTCCGAGGCGTAGCGGTGGGCCGATCCGCACGATATTTGCGCCTCGATCCTCCTTGCGACGGCCGGTGATCCCCTGCAACCAACGGAGACAATGGCAGAGACCGAGGACGCGGGCATTCGTCTCCAGGTGGCGGGGACCAAGCCGGAGGATGTCGGCAAAGGCGTCGCTCGGCTGGGCCGAGGAGCGTTGGATCGCCTGGGGATCTCGGAGGGGGACGTCGTCGAGATCACGGGCAAGCGTTCGACTGCCGCGATCGCGCTCTCCCCCTACAACGAAGACGTCGGTCTCGAATTGATCCGGCTCGACGGGCTCCAGCGGGCGAACGCCGACGTCGGCATGGGAGACCACGTCGAGGTCAAGAAGGCGGACGTCAAGGCTGCCCGCCGGATCAGCATAGCGCCCGCACAAAAGAACGTCCGCCTCAGTGGATCTCCGGAACTACTCCGTCGTACGCTCTTCCGTCGGCCGCTCGTCGCGGGCGATGTCGTTTCGACCGCCGTCTACCAGCGCACACAAACACCTACCAGCACGGGTGTACAACCGGAGGACATCTTCCGAACGTTCTTCCAGCAGCCCGCGTTCGCCCTTCAGGAGATCCGGTTGATCGTCGTGGCGACCGTGCCTCGCGGCGTCGTCCAGGTCGCCGCCGATACCGAGATCGAGCTCCTGCCGGAGTATACAGAACCACAAGAAACGCGAAGAGCGGACGTCACCTACGACGACTTGGGTGGCCTGGGGGGGACGATCGACCAGGTCCGCGAAATGATCGAGCTCCCGCTGAAGCACCCGGAGCTCTTCCAGCGGCTCGGCATCGATCCGCCGAAGGGCGTCCTGCTCCACGGACCCCCGGGTACGGGGAAGACCCTTCTGGCTCGAGCCGTCGCCAACGAGGCGGATGCCAACTTCCTAAGCATCGCCGGCCCTGAGATCATGGGCCGACACTACGGGGAGTCCGAGCAGCGGCTGCGCGAAGTATTTCAACAGGCGCAGCAGCAGGCTCCCTCGATCGTGTTCATCGATGAGATCGACTCGATCGCGCCCAAGCGATCCGAGGTGACCGGTGAACTGGAACGTCGGGTCGTCGCCCAACTTCTAACCCTGATGGATGGGCTCGAACCCCGGCAGAACGTCGTCGTCATCGGGGCCACGAACCGACTGAACGCCATCGACGAAGCACTTCGTCGCCCGGGGCGCTTCGACCGGGAGATCGTGATCGGCGTCCCGGACTATACCGGAAGGCGGCAGGTCCTGGCGATTCATACGCGCGGCATGCCCCTGGCCGAGGACGTTCAGGTCGACGAGCTCGCCAAGACGACCTACGGCTTCGTCGGTGCCGATCTCTCCGCGCTGACCCGCGAGGCCGCCATGGAGGCGCTTCGCCGCCACCTCCCGAGCATCGACCTGGACGGCGGCGAGATTCCGGGTGAGGTGCTGGAGGCGATCCGCGTGGAGCGTAACGACTTCCTTGGCGCGCTCAAGAGGGTGCAGCCCTCCGCAATGCGCGAGATCATGATCCAGGTCCCCGACGTCGGATGGGACGACATCGGCGGCCTCGACGAGGCGAAGCGGGCCCTCCAGGAGGGCATCGAGCTCCCGTTGCAACACGGCGACGCGTTTCGGCGGCTCGGGATCCGCCCGGCCAATGGTTTTCTCCTCTATGGCCCTCCCGGAACGGGCAAGACCCTGCTCGCGAAGGCGGTCGCCCGGGAGGCGGAGGCCAACTTCATCGCCACGAAATCCTCCGACTTGCTCTCGAAATGGTATGGTGAGTCCGAGCAGCAGATCTCCAGGCTGTTCGCGCGGGCGCGCCAGGTAGCACCGACGATCCTGTTCATCGACGAGATCGATTCCCTCGCCCCGCAGCGCGGGGGCGGCCTCGGCGAGCCAGCCGTCACTGAACGTGTCGTGAACACCATGCTCGCCGAGATCGACGGACTCGAAGAGCTCCAGGGTGTCATCGTCGTCGGCGCTACGAATCGCCCCACCCTCCTGGATCCGGCGCTCCTCCGGCCCGGCCGCTTCGACGAACTCGTCTATGTTTCCGTTCCCAATCTCGAGGGCCGTCTTCAGATCCTGAAGATCCACACCGCCGAAATGCCACTCGCCCCCGATGTCGACATCGAAAGTCTCGCGGATCGAACCCAGGGCTACACCGGCGCGGATCTCGAGGACCTCACGCGCCGCGCAGGCTTGAACGCCCTCCGGGATAGCCTCGAGGCGAACCTCATCCCGATGCGTTACTTCGACGCTGCTCTGAAAGAAACGCGCGCCTCGGTAACTCCCGATATGGAGCGCGAGTACGAACGGGTCGCTGAGGAGCTGAAGAGAGAGGGTCCCGAGGGCAGGAGAATCGGGTTCCGCGCACCGCCTCCAAAGGGTGAAGGGTGAAGGGTGAAGGGTGAAGAGGCGAAGAGGCGAAGAGGCGAAGAGGCGAACTTGGACCAACCACGAATGCGCCCCGGCGGATGATTCGCCGGGGCGCCAGATATTATGGAGGTGAGGGGATTCGAACCCCTGTCCGCCTACAGATCCCTCGCTGCCTCTACATGCGTATTTCGCTGTTCCAATCTCGCCCGTTCGTCGGTCGGCGAACCACCTCGAACGAACCAGCCGCGAAATTCTCACCGTCGACGTCGCGACCCCGTCGAACAGCCAGCCCGACTTAGATGGTGCCCGGCAACCCGCCTCGGGCGGGCCGATCACCGGACAGGCGCATCAATCAGCTAGAAGCCGATTACGCAGCCAAAGCGAAGTTATCGTTCGCAATTACAAAAGGTTCCCAAAGGTTTAGCGAGGTTCTGGGACCTCGGCACGCAGCAACGACTTCACCGTACACGTCGAAGCCAAGTCACCCCCGAGTTTTCAATCAGCATATAAATATAGCGCCCGTAATCATTTGGCGCAAGCGATCCTGGCCGTTTGGCTACCGGTTACCAGGTACTCCTCACCTACTCCACTATCCGACTTGGCGCCTGACCCGCTGGCATCCGGCAACTGGCAACCGGTCACTTCGGGTCGCGAATCAGGCCGCCAACGCAGTAGCCGATTCCTCGGCGTAGCGTTCGAGGAGGGAGTCGACCTCGACCAGCTTCCTGACGCCGAAGAGCTCCTGACGGAGCTGACGCCCGTTCGGAAGGCCTTTGGTGTACCAGCCGAGGTGCTTGCGGAACTCGATCATGGCCTTCTCTTCGTCACGCTCGAACGCGATAGCGAGCTGGGCATGTTCGCGAACCATATCGAAGCGCTCGCGGACAAACGGATCGAGGGGGATCGGCTTGCCGTCCAAGGCGGCGCGTGCTTGCCCGAAGATCCAGGGCGCACCGTGGGAGCCTCGGGCAATCATGATCCCCGCACAGCCGGTATGCTCCCGAAGCCGGAGCGCGTCGGCACCGTTCCAGACGTCGCCGTTCCCGACGACCGGGATGTCGAGCGCGTCAACGACCGCGGCGATCTCGTCCCAGTCAGCGGATCCGCCGTACATCTGGGTTCGGGTGCGGGCGTGCAACGTGAGGACTGCGGCGCCGGCGTCCTGACAGCGGAGCGCGATCTCGACGGGGTTGCGCAGTTCCTCGCTCCAGCCACTTCGAATCTTGACTGTCGTCGGGATACGAGTCGCGGCCGCGACCGAGCGGATGATCTGCTGGACGAGATCGAGATCGCGGAGGCATCCCGAGCCACCGTTCCGCTTCACGACCTTCTTGACGGGGCACCCAAAGTTGAGGTCGAGGAAGTCGGGGCCGTAGACGTCCTCGACCAGTGCCGCCGCCTCCGCCATCGCAGCGGGCTCCGCACCGAAGATCTGGATCCCGATCGGGCGCTCGTCATCGTCGAAGCGGAGATACTCGTGGGTTCGGGGGTCGTTCCTGCGAATCCCTTCGGAAGACACGAACTCGGAGACGACGACGTCCGCTCCGTAGCTTCGGCAGAGCCTTCGAAACGGCGACTCGCTCACCCCGGCCTGGGGCGCCAGATAGAGCGGAACGCGATCGCTCTCGAGAAGATCCAGAAAGTTCGGCTTCATAGCTACAAAATAACCGACTTCTCCGATCCCCTCAACGCAGAGCCGCGCTCGAGGGTGTCGGGGCGGTAGCGCTTCGCCAGCGTAACTTTCTTCAGAGCGCGGGCCCCATCGGGCGAGAAACCAGGCCGCTAGCGGAGTCAGGACCGTGAAAGGGGTCATGATACGACCTTGGGTTCGGGCCGATCTCGTTGCCGTACACGTTCCCGTCATTGCCCCGGGGACGTGTACGAGAACGGGAACGCAGTCCCGACAGGACGTTTCTTCGGAGCGCGGGCCCCTTGCCCGCGTCGACAGCACCTCCAGGGACGGGCGCTCGCGCGCCCAGGGAGTCTCCCGCCGGGACCAGCCGCGACGGTCGTCCTTTCCATCGCCCCCCGGCGTTGGCTGCGTTTTGACACTCGTGGACGGGATCTTTACATTTCGAATTCCTTTTCCGCATTTGAGATCCGGTTTATCCGGAGGACAGTCTATCATGGAGCTTAGGGAGTTCTTTTCCGAGGACGTGGTGAAGCTCGATCTGGAGAGCGCGACCAAAGACGACGTCCTCAAAGAGATGATCGGGTTGTTGCAGCTTGACGAAAAATCGGAGAGCATTCTGTACAAGATGTTGAAGCGTCGCGAGAATTTGGGGTCGACGGGCATCGGCAAAGGGATCGCCATCCCGCACTGTCGTTCCCTGGTAGTGAACCGTCTGCGAGTCGCGTTCGGGAGAAAGCCGGGAGGGCTGGACTTTCGGGCCATCGACGAACAACCTGTTCGAAACATTTTCCTCATCGTCGCTCCACCCCTGGAAGTATCCAACCAGTACCTGCCTGTCCTCGGAAAAATCGCACAATTCTCCAAGGAGCAGGACGTTCCCACGCGCCTGGAACAGATCTCCACGTCCCGAGAGTTCCTCTCGCTCCTCGAGGAAAAGAGGATCTGAACCGCTATGCACTCAGAGCTCGAAAAGCTGCTCGAGATCCAGGACCTGAAGACCCAGCGGACCGACCTGCGCGAGCAGGGCGAGAGCCGCGGTGTGGAGGAGGAACTGTTCAATATCAGCGCCGATGACGCGCTTCGGCAACTCGACGAGAAGATCGCCGAGATGGAGGAGTCGCTCCAGCCACCGATTCGCTCCCGCTATCGACGGCTCGCCGGGACCCGGACCCGCTTCGTCGTTCCGGTGATCAACGGAACCTGCTTCGGCTGCTTTGTCTCGATCCCCACCGCCGTCGCATCCGAGGCCGATCGCAACTCCGAACTTCGCTACTGCGACAACTGCGGCCGATTCCTCTATCTGGTTGGTTGAGACCGCACCAACACCCCATACGAAGGCGGCCCGACGATCGATTCTCGCCGGGCCGCCTTGCTGTTTGAAGACCTACCAGGGAAAAATTCGACGTCGGTTCCTCGGGTTCAAGACAGTCAACTTGCGGGTCTGGGTTTCCCCGCCGACCACCATCTGGAGGTAGTAGACTCCAGACGGCACCGGACGGCTCGCCGTATCCTTTCCATCCCAGAACGCGATCTTCCTACCCGGCTCGGCATACTCGAGGTTCAGTATTCGAGTGCCCCGACCGTTCGGGTGCTCGACCGCCTCCGGAATTGCGATGCTCTGCCCAAGAATGTTGAAGACGCGAATCGTTACGGTAACCGGCTGATCTTCTTTGTACAACGATGGATCAAGCGAAAATGGTATCCAGGTCTCGGGGTTTACGGGATTCGGGTAATTCTGCTCCAGCACGAAGTCGCGCTGTTCCTCCTCGGGTTGCGGCACGTACCCGGCCTCCTGTGCACCCGCCGGAGGTGGAGAAAGCGAGCCGGCCAGCAGAACAAGGATGAGCAGAACAGACCGGGCGCATTTCATGAGCACCTCGCTGTTCCGAGTGAACCTAAGTCTCGTTCCACCTCCGAATTCCTGGCCGGAAGGGAGATGACAGTGGGGGGACCTCTGACGGAGAGGCCAAACGCTTGAGGGAGTATAGACGTGCAGGCGCTGATCGGTCAAGCGCAGAGCGGGGGTCGCGCTAGTTCGGATCGCAGAAATCGGCCGAAAGAGAGCGGACGGCCAATGGTTGTAAACCGCGTCAGCGAAGCTGTTCCAGAAAGAGCGGAAGGGCCCGAAGAGGGCGATCTGACGCAAGATGAGTCGAAAGAAATGTGTGTAATAGGGCGCCGTGCAGGGCGCGGTTAACAGCTGGGCCACAGGGCTCGCCCTTGGAAGCCATCGCGAGGAGCTCGAGACGGGTCGAAGGATCGATCAAGCGGCCGGCAGGTCGACACGTCCGGCAAACGCTGCCACCGGCTTCGACGTCGAACCTCGAGGGTTCGGTGGAATCGAACGGACGACCGCAACGCACGCAGGTTTCGACCTCGGGCTGGAAACCGAGGATGGAAACCACGTGCCAGACGGCGGCGAGAGCGACGAAAACCGGAGAATTGTCCGGATCGGCGAGCGTATCGAGAGTGCGGGTCATCACGGCATAGAGCTGGGGATTGGGTTCTTCGGTTCCGGCTCTGAGCCCGAGCTCGGCGAGGAGGGACGCGCCGGCGAAGGCGCCGAGGTCTCTCCCGATCCCCTGACGTGGCTTCAGCAGGGTGAATGAGGAGAGCGAGAAGAGATCGCGACCTTCACGAAGGTTGAAGAGGGCTGACCCCTCGGTGAAGGGTTCGAGGATGCCGCCGAAGCGGCTCCTGGGGCGCTGCGCGCCCTTGGCGATAACGGAGCGAAATCCAAACCCGGGCGTGAGGAGTCGGAGGATACGGCTCGTATCGCCATAAGGAAAGACGTGAAGGATGAGTGCGGGGGTTTCGACGAGCGGCACGTGCGTCTCGGCGGCGGGTCACGCGGTTCTAGCTGATCGGTTCCGAATGGCACCCCAAAGAAGACCGAGGGCCAGGACGATGAGAGTCGCGGCCACGGCGGCAATCACCGGATCGACGGGAGCGGAGCCGACATTCGACCACTCCAGGAGGATCTGTGCTCCCGGCGCCAGCGCCTGTGCCGAGTACTGGAGGTATTGTTCGCCGTCCGCCTCGACCATACGCGTACTGGCCAGGCCCTCTACTGAAATGAGGTGGGACGGCTGCTCGACGAAGAGGCTGAACGATTCGGTGGGCTGGTCGAGTGCGAACGCGGCGCGAGCGGGGGAAGCCGGAAGCCGGTAGCGGATCCAGAGGTCCCGCTCTCCGGGTGTGACCGGTGTGATGAGCAAGACCTCTTGATCCATCAGGGTAACCTCGCGAGGGAGGATGTCTCCCTCACCAACCTGGAATTGCGCGGCTTCCTCAGGAATGCTGAATTGCCAGGTCGGCATCCCGTCTGGCGCGACCACGGTCTTCTGATTCGGATTCTGAACGCGGACGATCTCGTTGACTTCCCACGACCCGAGCTCTTCGGGGAGCAGGACGATGTCCCGGGAGACGATCCGAACGGGTTCAGCGGGTGTCGATGTGGTGTCGAACACCTCGATGACGTAATCGCCAGAGAGCGAGTCCGGATGGATGGGATCGCCGAAGTAACGGGCGGAGAGGTACTCCGTGGTGACGAAGAAGACGTTGAACTCGGATTCCGTCTGCAGATCGAGAGGCAGGCGGAAGCCCCCCTCGGAATCGGTCACGCTTCGGGCAGCCTCTCCGGCGGCCTCAGGGGTGACACGGTGGAGCGTGACAGGAGCCCCAGGCACCGGCTCGCCGCCGCGCAAGATCCGGCCAATCAGTTCGTCTGCAGCCGGAGTCTCTTCCGCGGCCATTTCCTGTTGAGACGCGACCGCCTGCGGGCCGAGGAAGGACATCGCAACGGCCAGAGCCAGGATGATGAGCCTCTGTGGCGTCCTCACCCGAACCTGGCGGCAATCTCTCATGAAGGGGTTGCTCACGGATTGAACCGACCGAGGTCTTCCGGGTTGAGCTTTTTAAGATACTCCTGTAGCTGTTCGGCGGTCATCGACGAGGGGTCGTCCGGCTGCTCTGGAGCCGGCAACTCTCCTTCCTCCGAGGCGGGTTCGATCTGGATCGTCGTTGCGGAGAGGAGCTCATCGTTCGTGAAGAGACGAGCCTGAAGGCGGAGGGCGATGGCGATCGAGTCCGACGGGCGGGCATCGATGGAAAACACCTCACCATTGCGCTGGATCACGAGCTCCGCGTAGTAGGTGTTCTCCTCGACGCGAGTGATCATGACCCGGTCGAGAGACCCGCCGAGCCCACGAATCAGGGACGCCGCCAGATCATGAGTGAGCGGGCGGGCGAACTTCATTCCCGCGAGCTCCATAGCAATGGCGCTCGCCTCGCTCGGACCGATCCAGATCGGGAGCATCCGTTCCCCGTCGGTCTCCTGAAGGATGACGACGGGCGTCTTGGAAACCTGATCCAAACCGAGGCTCTGAACTCTTACTTCCACCATTGAGCGTTCGGATCGAAGGAAAATGCGGCAAGACGGCACCGGCCGCCCCTGATCGTACCGACAACCCTATCGGAGGTTTCCGCAAGTCGACCGGGCCGAACCTCATCGGGCATCCGGACACGGTTCGGAGTGCATCAGTTGGCCCCCCACAAGCTCAGAGCGAACCGGTCGAGGTCGAGATCGGCGCGGAGGTGTTCGGTGAGGATCTGGACAACGGCCTCCGAAGTCTCGGCAGAAAGGATTTCGTCGAGAGCGACCGCGGCTTTCTTCTGGTGGATCGAGCGAATCACCTTCTTGATTTCGGCGAGCGCGGCCGGACCAACGCTGATCGACGGGATCCCCATGCCGATAAGGAGGAAGGCACCGAGTGGATGGGCTGCGAGCTCACCGCACACAGCGACCTCCACACCACGCTCCTGGCCGACCTGGGCCACATGATGGATCAAGCGGACGACGGCTGGGTGGAACGGGTTGTAGAGGTGTGCCAGTCGCGAGGACCCCCGGTCGACGGCGAGCGTGTACTGCACCAGATCGTTGGTGCCGATCGAGAAGAAATCGACGTGCGAGGCCAGCTCTGACGCGATGAGTGCGGCCGCTGGCGTTTCGATCATCGCGCCGACGGGGCACTCTGGATCGGTCGAATGCCCAGCGAGCCTCAACTCTTCCGACGTTTCGGCAATCAGGCGCCGGGTTTCGATCACTTCCGAGAGCTGGGTCACCATCGGAAGCATGATGCGAAGGTCTCCGTGTGCGCGGGCGCGAAGGAGCGCCCGGAGCTGCGCCTTGAAGAACTCGGGCTCGTCCAGGCAAAGCCGGATCGCACGCCATCCGAGGAAGGGGTTCTCTTCCTTCGGCATATGGAGGAAGGCGGGAAACTTGTCACCGCCCACGTCATACGTCCGGATTACGACCGGGTGATCCGGAAACGCCTCCAGGACCTGTCGATACGCTCGATACTGCTCCTCTTCTGGCGGGAATGAACTCCGGCCGACGACGAGAAATTCAGTGCGGAAGAGCCCGATGCCCTGAGCACCATGCGAGCGAGCCCCTTGCGCCTCTCCAGGCAGGTCGATGTTGGCGCGCATGTCGACGCGGGCCCCGTCCTGCGTCGTGGGCTCGAGATGGGCGAGGAGCAGCAGCTCCTGCTCCCACTCGCGCATCTGGAAGTCGAGGTCACGGTAGTGGGCCTTTTCGTCGTCGTCCGGGTGGATGATGACGCGGCCCGTTCGCCCGTCGAGAATCAGTTCGTCCCCGTCGCGGACTGTTTCGGACAACCCCTCGATGCTGACGACGCAGGGGATATGGAGTGATCTTGCGAGGATGGAGCTATGCGAGGTGCGGGTCCCCTCATCGGTCGCGAGGCCGAGGACGCGAGCGGGATTGAGCTGAGCCGCGACACTGGGGGTCAGGTCTCGTGCGACAACGATCACCATCTGGTCGTCGACGAGGCTGGCGAGCTCGGGTTCCGGCACGCCCATCAGATAGCGGAGGACGCGCCCCTCGACGTCGTCCAGATCGTTGAGTTTGTCGAGCACCATCGGGTGAGCCGTGTGTGACCACTGAGCTTCCCACTCGAGGACGCGCCATTCGAAGGCTCGTTCGGCCGTGAGGTGGTTCTCTCGGATGTTGAGCTCCGTCCCGTCGATGAGCTCGGGGTCCTCCAGCATGACGAGCTGTGGCTCGAAGATCTGCGCCTCGACGGGCCCCAGCTGCTCCCGGGTAGCGCGTTGAAGCGTGCGGATCTGCTCGCGAACCGCATCGCACGCCTTGCGGAATCGATCGATCTCGGCCTCGATCCTTTCCTCCGGAATGACCCCACCGTGCGGGACCTGGGGGACTTCCATCCGTAGGACGCGTACGGGCGCAATGACGATTCCGGGCGAAGCAGGGATGCCTTCCCGCAAGCGCCGCATCGCGGGGCGATCGGCGTCGGAGTCCGAGGCCGGCGCGTGCCGGCCGGAACCGGAATCGTGCACGTCGCGGGGCGAAGTCAAGGGGCTCAGTCCTCGCCGAAGCGTGAAGAGACCAGAGCGCTGAGGGCGTCGACCGCGTCCTGCGCATCGTTACCGGCAGCGCGGATGAGGATCTTCGATCCGCACTCCGCGGCCAGCATCATAACCCCCATGATGCTCTTACCGCTCACTTCCAGATCCTCAGTAGCGACCCAGACCTCGGCGGAGAAACGGTTTGCGAGCTTGACGAACTCCGCCGCGGGGCGCGCATGCAGCCCATGCGTGTTTACGATGGTCGCTTCCCTGCTATGCTCCATTGGTGATCAGTCCCAGGACCAGTGAAAACGCGGTAATGCCGACGATGACCGCGATCAAAACGCGGCGAGTGCGAAGGCCGAGCGAGAAGCCGAGGATGATCGCGGCTCCGGTCAGCAGTCCCGCGACTGGATCATCGAAGGCCGGCGCACCCCAGAGGACCACGGCCATTCCGATGAGGAAACAAGCGAACCGCGACGCACGGTCGATCAGCGGTTGGAGGGGCACCTCGCGAAGAAGCCGCCCGACCTGGAGGCCGGCTTCGGTCCCGATCCTGAGCCCGGTAACCCGCACGAGCAGGTGCAGGGAGTTGTACACGAGGAGGAAGACTACCACGGCAATCCACCACGTCGCTCCCATAAGCAGTAGCACCATGCCGAGGAGTACGGACATCGGCCGCCAGGTGCTCCAGACGAGGCGATCCCCCATGGAGCCAAGGGAGCCCCGCAGGGCGGTCTTGAAGCGCTCGACCACAACCGGTTCCGCGCCATCAGCTTCCAACCGCGACACGGCGCCGACCGCGACGGTCGCGAAGTACGGGTGGCTGTTGAAGACCTTCGCATGCCGTGCCACCGCCCTCTCCAACTGTTCCTTACGCGGACCGTAAAGATACCGGAGCGCAGGGAGCAAGGTGAAAGCGAAGCCCGCCCCGATGAGGGTCTGGTAGTTCCAGGAGCCCTGGACCGCAAAGCTGCGGAGGAGCATGCTGGTGCGGACGCGACGCGGCAGGGTGTTCATCCGGCGACCAGGATGAACCCGACCCCGCCGATCGCGCCGGCCGCGGCGAACCAGGCCCGCCAACCGACCATGCGCACAGCGCTTGCGAGGAGGCCCGGCACGAGCGCCGCCAGGAGCAGTCTGGGCAGCTCCTCACCCAGACCCCACAGCGGTGCCACGAAGCGAACCGTCGCGACTAGGATCAAGGCTCCGACGGCAAAGAGCACCATCCCGCGAAGGAAATCGACCGCGATGGCCGCCACGTGCCGGAGTTCCAGCCACCGCGCCGTCCCTTGAAACTTGTGCTTGTCGTTCATCAGCCGAACGTTCGCCCGCCGCATCAACCGGACGGTTTCCCCACCGACCCATTCGAGCAGCAGCACGACGAGAACGCCGAGGAGAAGAGTGCTGGGCTCATGGTCGGACAGAGCGTAGACCGCGCCTCCGGCGACGGCTGCCGGTCCACCCTCGGGGTATCGTGCGGCTCCCACGGGCAGGACCGTCAGATGGAACGCCTCGAGCACGATTCCAATCGCCGCGCCTTCAAGGGGTGACCCCACGATCCAGCCGGCGAGCGTGGCAGCGACGAACGGACGGGAGACCATGAACTGGCCGAACGACGTTCCGTCGACGGCCACAACGCCGCCCAGCAAGCTCAGCACCACGAAGGTCAGCGGATCCATTGGACTAGTGCTTTTCGAGCAGATCTTCGAGCGGAACGGCGCGTGATGCCGGCAGGTCACGAGCCGAGACGATGACGCCCGCGTCGGCGATCCGCCGGAGCGACTCGCGTTCCAGCGGGCTGAGGAAAAGATAAGGCAGAACCCGCTCCCGACCCGGGGCGAAATGGATCCCGCCGAGATTGACCTCTGCGTCGCCGAGGGCGCCTCCGGCCGCGATGCGTGCGAGCGTCCCGAGGTCCCGGACGAGGACGATGAGACGGCGCGAGTCTTCGCGCCAAACCGGAAGGTCCCGCCGCGCCCCTTCGACGCCGGTAAAGATCGCATCGACCGAAGGAGGCACCCCGAGGCAGTAGAGTTCTTGCTCCCAGGCACTGACGTTCAGATCATCATCGACGACGATGATACGGTCCATGTGGAGTCGCTCACCCCACCCGACCACGACCTGCCCATGGATCAAGCGTTCGTCAACGCGAAATAACACGATCGACACGAACCGCATCCTCCGTGCAGGCCCCGCTGATGCCGCCCTTCCCCTTTTCGATGAGGCGGTCGACAAGTTGTTGCAGCGGTAGATCTCGATGAAACACGAAATCGAGAAGAACTGGAAGGTTCACGCCACAAACGATCCCCGTACCCGGTCGCTCGAGAGCGACCTTTCTCGCTGTGAACGCGCAGCTTCCGGTCGGCAGATCCGTGAAGAGGATCGCCGGGGAGTCACCGACAGCCTCACGAACAGCGCTGACAAGACCATCGGGGCCGCGGCCTTCATTCGAGAGCGTCCGGATGGCTTCCTCGTCCACTCCGGAGATCTGTCGAACGGCTGCAGCGAGGCCTGCAGCCAGCGAGGAGTGCGCAATGATCAGACCGCGCACCGCTTCCTCATTCATAGTCTTCCTCCAGGTATTCGGCGGTGCCGGCGAGGCGCTCCCGGAGGCGCCGATCGAACAGTTGCGCCGAATCGACGCCCGTATACTTCAGCAGATGGTTCAACGCCACGACTTCGGTGATCACCGTGATGTTCTTCCCAGGGTTAAGGGGGACGACGACGCGCGGCAGCTCAACGCCGAGCACTTCGATGTTCTCGGGATCCAAACCGGTTCGGTCGTAGTGCGCGCCTTCGTCCCACGGCTCGAGCTGGACGACGACCTCGATCCGCTTCTGGAGCCGAATCGAGCGGATGCCGAAGAGGCTCGCCACGTCGATGATCCCGACGCCACGGATCTCCATGTGGTGACGCTGGAGCTCGTGTCCACGACCGATCAAAATCTCCGTTCCATGGCGCGAAGCGATGACGACATCGTCCGCGACGAGCCGATGGCCACGCTCGACCAGGTCGAGTACGGCTTCGCTCTTCCCGATGCCGCTTCTCCCGGTGAAGAGAAGACCGACGCCATAGACGTCAGCGAGGGAACCATGGACTGTGGTGGTGGGGGCGAAATAGTCCTCGAGGAACGGTTTGATGCGAGAGTAGAACTCCGCAGTCTTGAGCAGGGTCCGGACCACGGGGATCCCGCGCTCGCTCGCGAGGTGCAGCAACGGCGTCGGGGGGTCCTGCCCCTTGGTGATGAAGACGACGGGAATGTCGAAGGAGAGAAAAAGTTCGAGCGCCGCACGGCGGCGATCCTCGTCGAGGGAGTTGAGGAAGAGGATTTCGGTCTCGCCCAGTACCTGAATCCGTTCCGAAGGAAAGCGTTCGGTGAAGCCCGTGAGGACGAGTCCGGGACTCGAGATGTCGGGTCCCTGGAGCCCGCGCGTCACCCCGCGTTGGTCCGTCAGCAGCTCCAGTGCGAGGGGTTCGCGCTTGCGGCGGAGCAGCAGTTCGATCGTCAGCGGTTCCTTCGGCATGCCGGATGAGATCGTGGTGTGTACGGTCGACGAAGGTACCCATTCTCCAACAGCCAGGACGGGCAACCGACGCCTTGCAACCGGCGACGGGTCGAAAGCCATTTCCGGATCGACGCTCCGTCGCGGATGGGTATCAGGCGCATCCAGCCGTTCGGGCGAGGTGGTCGAGTGTGGCGTGGGCCGATCGCTCCCAGGAGAACCCCCTGGCGAACTCGACAGCGCCGGCGCCGAGCATCTCGACGAGTTGAGGATCCGCGGCTATGCGTCGCATCGTCAGCGCGAGGGAGGCGACGTCGCCGTGCGGAACCAGGAACCCGGTCTGCCCGTTCACGACGGACTCTCGGAGACCGGCAGAGTCGCTCGCAATCGTTGGCGTCCCGCAGGCGGCCGCCTCCAGATTGGTGATACCCCATCCCTCCTTCGGTGATACGAAGACGTTCGCCCAGGAGCTTCGAAAGAGCTCGCGCTTGCGTTTCTCTGTCACATACCCGGCGAAGAACACATGGTCTGCGATGCCGAGCGCCTGGCAGAGGTTTCGCAGCGAACCTTCGTTCGCTCCGCGGCCCGCGATGACAACCCGTGCGGAGTCCATTTGATTCCGTACCCTCGCGAATGCGCGAAGGATCAGATCGACCTGCTTGTATCGCTGGAGTCGGCCAAGATAGAGGAAGGTAGGGACCGGGGAGCGGGTTGGGGAGGAGGCTCGAGAGAAGAAGCCGTGATCGACGCCCGGGTGGATGACCTCGATATGCTCCGCAACCAGGCCGCGAGCCAACAGGTCGGCGGCCGTGCTGTGTGAGATCGTCTGGACGGGGGTCTCGCGATAAACCAGGCGAAGCGGTCTCTCCTGGAGCCACGTCATGGCGGCGACGGGCGGGGAAGCCTCTTTGAAAGCCGCAGTGCCGAAGAGGTGATGGACGAGGAGAACGACGGGCGAAGTGCACCAAAGCGGCGAGTAAACGGGCACTTTGTTCAGGGCTTCGACCGCGATATCGAAGCTTCGGTCGGCCAGGTTACGGCGGAAGTAGGGGACAACCCTGGCTCCAAACGTATATCGCGACCCGCAACGATGGACCTCGATGCCATCGAGTTGGGCGCGCCGGTCGGAGCCCTTCCAGCCTGAAGCGAGCCATGTCACCTCGTGGCCGAGCTGCCGGATCCGACGGAAGATCTCATGAAGGTGTATCTCGGCCCCGCCGGCGCGAGGGTTCTGGGGATCCTGCCAATTGATGACCAGGATCTTCACTGCTGTTCCGGCTTTCCTCCGACTTCGCAGTTGCGCATGACCGCGTCGAGGACTCCGTTGATGAAGCGCGGACTTTCGGGAGTGCCGTACCGCTCGGCCAGGCGGAGCATCTCGCGGATGGTGACCTTGGGGGGAACGTCATCTACATAGAGCAACTCGGCCACTCCGAGGCGGAGGATATTGCGATCGATCACGGCGAGCCTCGCGAAGCTCCAGTTGGTGAGATTCTGCTCGATGATGCGGTCGATCTCGGCTCGCCGGTCAGCGACCAGGTGAACCAGAACCTCCGAATACAGCCGATTCCTCGGCGACATTCGGAGGTTCTCCGCGAGCTCGTGCAGGATCGGCACGAGCGACGCTTCGTCGGCCCCTCGAGATTCCCACGCATACAGCGTCTGCACCGCCCAACCGCGTGCGCGGCTGCGTTCCTTCATTTCTCGAGTTGATCGAAGAGATTGGCCATCTCGAGTGCAGCAAGCCCCGCGTCCCACCCCTTGTTGCCTGCTTTCGTACCCGCCCGCTCCACGGCCTGCTCGACTGTATCGGTCGTCAGCACACCGAACACGACAGGGAGCTCACCGTTCGCCCCGACCGCCGCGACCCCGTTGGCAACGCCGCCGGCGACATAGTCGAAGTGCGGCGTCGCACCACGGATCACTGCGCCGAGGGCGATCAGGGCATCATACCCTCCGGTGCCACTCATCCTCGCAAGCGCGGACGGAATCTCCCAGGCGCCGGGCACCCATGCCACCACAATCGAGCCTTCCTCGACGCCATGGCGGACGAGGCAGTCGTGCGCTCCGCCCAGAAGCTGTTTGGTGATGAAATCGTTGAAGCGACTGACGACGATGCCGATCCGCCTGCCCTTGCCGTCGAGCGACCCGTGATGTTCGATCATAGGGGCAGCAGGTGGCCGAGTTTGTCGCGCTTGACGGAAAGGTACCGCTGGTTGTGTGCGTTGGGCGTGATCCGGATCGGAACCTGCTCGGTCACCCGCAGGCCGTAGCCTTCGAGCCCCACGATCTTCTTCGGGTTGTTGGTGAGGATTCGAATCGAAGACAGGCCCAGGTCGATGAGAATCTGAGCGCCGATGCCGTAGTCCCGCAGGTCCGGAAGAAAGCCGAGGGCCTCGTTGGCCTGAACGGTATCGAGCCCGTTGTCCTGAAGAGCGTAGGCCTTGAGCTTGTGGACGAGCCCGATCCCCCGCCCCTCCTGTCGAAGGTAAACGATCACGCCAGCACCTGAATCGGTGATCATCTTCATCGCTGCGTCCAGCTGGTCGCCACAGTCACAGCGAAGGGAGTGGAAGACGTCACCAGTCAAGCATTCGGAGTGCATCCGGACGAGGGGCGACTCGGCATTCGCGACGTCGCCCTTCACGAGCGCGACGTGCTCCATGCTATCGACATCGTTCCGGTAGGCGATGATGCGCCAATCGCCGTACTTCGTTGGGATGACTGCCTCGGCTTCGGCATGGACGAGACGCTCCCGCTTGAGCCGGTAGGCGATGATCTCGGCGACCGTGATGAAGCGGAGCCCGTGCTCCGTGGCGAAGAGCTCGAGCTCGTTGCGGCGGGCCATCGACCCATCGCGGTTGAGGATCTCGCAGATCACGCCGGCAGGAGGCAGCCCCGCGAGGCGCGCCAGGTCGACGGACGCCTCCGTCTGGCCCACGCGGCGGAGCACCCCGCCGGTCTTCGCCCGAAGGGGAAAGATGTGCCCGGGGCGGCGAAGGTCCGACGGTGCGGTGTCGGGATCCATACAGACCTGGATCGTCTTCGCCCGATCGGCGACGCTGATCCCGGTCGTCACACCGAACTTCGAAGCGGCATCTACCGAAACCGTGAAGGCCGTGCCCTGCGACTCGGTGTTTACATCAGCCATCGGCCGCAGGTCGAGCTCATCGGCACGCTCGGGCATGAGCGAGAGGCAGATGAGGCCACGGCCGTGCGTCACCATGAAGTTGATGATGTCCGGCGTGACGAGAGATGCGGCGCAAACGAGGTCGCCCTCGTTTTCCCGGTCCTCGTCGTCGGCCACGATGACGATCCGTCCGTTCCGGATGTCCTCGATGGCGTCTTCGACTCGATCGAAAGGCATAGATAGCCCGTTGGCCGTGGTGCGTTGGGAGTCGAATTTGACTCCCGCGCTCAATACCCCCAATGGTGCCTGAGGTGCTCCGCAGCGTCGTCCCCCGGTGCCCCCAGGAGGCTTCGAACGTACTTACCGATCAGATCGCCTTCAAGGTTCACGGCTGCTCCAACCCTTAGATCGGGCAGGTTGGTGACCTGCCAGGTATGAGGAATGATGGATACCTGGCAAACGCCGGCGTCCTTCAACTCGTTGACAGTCAGGCTGATACCGTTCAGCGTCACAGATCCGTGGGGTACGGTCACCTGCGCGACGATCGGAGGAAGCGTGAAATCGATGAGCACGTGTCCGGCCCGCGGCTGGATCGAGCGGATTTCGCCGACCCCGTCGACGTGCCCCTGCACGAGATGACCCCCGAGGCGATCGCCTATCGCGAGGGCCCTCTCGAGATTCACCTTCGTTCCAGCCGTAACGCTGCCGAGCGTGGTTCGTTGAAGGGTCGTGGCCACGCTCTGGACGTCGAACGCGTCGGCGTGGCGTGCGGTGATCGTAAGGCAGACACCGTCGACCGCGATACTGTCGCCGAGGGCGAGGTCGACGAGCGTTCGGCCAGCGCCGACCCGGAACCGCCGGCCGTCGTCCAGGCCCTCGACCTCGACGATCGTTCCGACCTCTTCGATCAGGCCTGTGAACACGAGCTCTCCCGATCGCCGTCAGTCGGCATCAACGTGGTGGTCATGGCTCGACGCAGATGACCGTGTCGGGCCCGAACGTCCTCGAGCTAACGAGCCTCCAGCGGTGCGCCTCGGCAAGGGGTGTGCTCGGGATCTCGCGGAACGGACCGATTGCATCGGGCCCGAGAAGGATCGGGGCGATGAACAGAGTGAGCCGGTCGACGAGATCGGCGCCGAGGAGGACCGAGGCGATCCGGGCGCCGCCCTCACAGAAGAGCGACTCGATCCCCCCCGAACGCAGCGCCGCGAGCGCAGCGGTGATGTCCGTCGCCTCGACAACACGCACACCTTCGCCTTCCAGGTCCCGCCGGGACGCCGCGGGGGCGTCGGGCGCGCAGACCACCGAGACCGGGATCTCGCGTGCCGACTGAACGAGGCGGCTGGTCAATGGAAGGCGGGCAGCCCGGTCGAAGACGACGCGTGCGGGGGGGATCCTTGGTTCGATCTCACCTCGAACGGTGAGGATCGGGTCGTCGGCAAGGGCGGTCGCGATCCCAACCGCGATCGCGTCGTGCCCAGATCGGAGGCGGTGAACCTCGGCGCGGGACTCGTCGCCGGTGATCCACGTCGAATGGCCGTCGCGATCGGCGACGCCTCCATCCAGTGAGATTGCGAGCTTCAGCTCAGTCCAGGGGCGGTCAGGAGCGGATCGGGAGTGGGCCCGGAAAAAGCGGCCGTTGATGGATTTTGCCGCGTCGGCTTCGATACCCGAAGTTACCTGAACCCCCGAGCGCGAGAGCATTTCGCCACCCCCGGCAGCCTTGGGGTCGGGATCGGGGGCGGCGTAAACGACCCGCTCGATGCCGTGGGCCAGGATCGCCTGCGTGCATGGTCCGGTTTTCCCGTGATGGGCGCACGGCTCCAGCGAGACGTAAAGCGTCGCGCCACGCGCCTCGTCGCCGGCGGCGTCCAGCGCGACGACTTCGGCATGCGGTCCACCAAACCGGGCGTGCCATCCCTCGCCCACGAGACGGCCTTCTCGGACGATGACTGCCCCCACCAGCGGATTCGGCGCAACCTGCCCCCTTCCCCGCTCGGCAAGCTGGATGGCCCGCCGCATGTAGACCGCATCCTCTTCGCTGGACAGCCGATTCACGAGGCCGGGGTCAGAGCGAGATTCTTGCGCCCACACCGCCATACCACGAACCGTCGCCGGGATCGAAGTTCGATTGGAAGTCGGAAAACTCCCCGATCGGCGAATCACCCTGCACCCACCCGGCCTCCGCAGCGATCGAGGCGATCAGGAAGGTAAAGGAAAGGTTCCCGAAGACCGTCCATCGGCTCGACCCCACGTCGATGTCACGGACCCTGAAGGCAACGGCCGGTCCGGAACCGGCCGGAGGTGGAGCCCGGAAGCCGAAGCCGACGGTGCTGTCGTAGCCGTCCCGACCCAGGCCCAGCGTGGCCCCGGCACCGAGGAAGCGCTTGCTCGCCACGAGCCGAGTGCTCCAGTTGGTCAGGTCGAACGTGAACTCGCCAGCGTCGCCCGAACCCGCGCAGGTTCCACTCTCCAGTGTGTCGCCACTCGAACCTCCCGTAATAATACCGGACGGGCAGATGTCTCCAAACCGGACCTCGGAGAGGGATCTTCGCATCAGGGAAAGGGAGACGCCCGGAACGTAGAACGATTCCTCGAGGAGGTTGACGCGTGCGCCGATGCCGAAGGCGATATCGGATTCGTCGAAGCCGTCGGTGTCGAAGACGTCGAAAGGGAGGACGGAGGCGCTACCGAGCAGGCTCAAACCACCGATGCCACCCATCCCCGGGGCGATCTGGAGCCCATCGAACACCCCGATCGAGACTTCGCCACCGACTGCGGGGACAGTGACGCCCAGCTCCGCCCATTCAGCTTCGCCCCCACTCGGCAACTGCTCCACGAGGATGTCGGGCAGCTCGATCGGCACGACCGTGAGGCGGAGCCCGGCGCTCACTCGTGGCAGAACGCCGAGCCGCAGGCCCGGTGAACCCGCCGTCCCGAGCGTCGGGTTGCCGCCGGCAATCGCGATCCCGAGGAGGGGCTGGGCGGACAGGATCGCCTGGGCCGTAGCGATGCATGCATCTCGCGCATCTGCCGCCTCGACAAGAAGTTCATTACAGAATGCGACGAGGCCGGTCGACTGCGCGTGCGCCTCGCTCGATGATCCCGCTGCGGCAAGTGCGATCGCGAGGACCGCTACGTGGACGATGAATGAACGATGGTGACGTACCCGAGTCGTCCGCCGATTGTCATTCCCGCGAAGGCGGGAATCCAGAAGGTTCGAAGCCGACGGGGCGACTGGATCCCCGCTTTCGCGGGGATGACGACGCTTTGCCGACTCGTAGTACGTGGCAAACCCATACGGTGACCAACGGTTATCCATAAAGATCACTTCTGGATCAGGAAAGGATTGTTTCGCGGGCACCGCTGATGATCTCACCGGCCACCCAGGCCGTCTCGCCCGCGCTGGCGAGGCTTTCAACGAGAGAATCTGCATGATCAGCCGCGACGACGGCCACCATTCCGACACCCATATTGAAGGCACGGTACATCTCGGCATCGTCGACGCCGCCCTCACGCTGGAGCACCTGGAAAAGCGGAGGCGTGCTCCACGAGCTGCGGTCGATCAGGGCGGAGAGCCCCTCGGGAAGAATTCGAGGGATGTTGTCGAGCAGGCCACCACCCGTGATATGCGCGAGGCCGTGTAGGTGATCGTTCGCAAGCCATGGCTGGAGCGCCCGCAGATAGGAACGATGGACTCGCAGCAGGACGTTCGCGACCGAGTCGTCGAGCCCCGGGAACGGGTCGTTCGGCGCCAGCCCCATTTCTCCAAACACGATCCGCCGCGCGAGCGAATACCCGTTGGTGTGTAACCCGCTGGACCCAATCGCGATGACCGCATCGCCCGGACCGATCCTGGACCCGTCGAGGATCTGCGGCTTCGCGACGACGCCGACGATCGTTCCGACGAGATCGTACTCGCCTGGCCGATACAGATCGGGGAGCTCTGCGGTTTCACCGCCGAGCAGTGCGCAGCCGTTGGCAAGGCAGCCACGCGCGACCCCGGAGACGAGCGTCTCGGTAACGCCTGGCTCGAGGCCACCGACCCCGATGTAGTCCAGAACGAAGAGAGGGGTCGCTCCCTGAACCAGGATGTCGTTCACGCAGTGGTTGACGAGATCCTCGCCAACCGTGTCGTGCCGGCCTGTCATTAACGCCACCAACACCTTCGTTCCGACGCTGTCGGTGCTCGCGACCAAAACGGGAGAGTCGATGCCTGGCGGAACGTGGAACAGCCCCCCGAACGACCCCAACTCGGAGAGCGTGTCCGCCGTTCGGGTCGACCGGACGAGCTCCGCGACTCCCACCATCGCGCGGGATGCCGCATCGATATCGACGCCGGCATCGCGATAGGTGAGCTGTCGGCGCTCAGACATTCACTTTGGCCGGAATTGGGAGCTCGAAGACCATCATTTCCCGGAAGTGTCGAACGCGGTCCTCGATGTCCTCGGTTCGAAGGTCCCGGAACCGATCGACGGAGAATCGCTCGACCGCGAAGGAGCCCATCGCGGAGCCGTAGACGACCGCTCGACGCAGATCCGCGTCCTCCAGCCGTCCCGTCTGCGCCAGGTACCCCATCATCCCCCCCGCGAACGCATCGCCCGCTCCCGTCGGATCGAACACCTCCTCGAGAGGATATCCAGGTGCGAAGAAGACGCTCGACGGGGTGAAGAGCATTGCCCCATGCTCCCCCTTCTTCACAATGACGTAGCGAGGACCCCTCGACTGGATCCACCGCGCCGCACGCGAAAGGTTGTAGTCGCCCGAGAGTTCCCGCGCTTCCGAGTCGTTCACCATGAGCAGATCCACACGGCCGATCAGGTCGAGCAGGACGTCCCGCTTGCCCTCGATCCAGAAGTTCATCGTATCGCAGGCGATCAACCGCGGTTTGCGGATCTGACTCAGTACGTCGAGCTGGAGCTCGGGGTCGATGTTGCCGAGAAAGACCCACTCGGTGCTTCGGTACGACTCCGGGATGTGGGGCTTGAATTCCGCAAACACTCCGAGCCGTGTGTCGAGCGTCTCCCGCGTGTTTAGATCGTAGCTGTACACACCGGACCAGCGAAAGCTCTCCCCCGGAACCCGGATGAGCCCGTCGAGATCCGCATCGCAGCTCTCCAGGAAGCGAATCCCTTCCTCGGGAAAGTCATCCCCGACGACCCCTACGACCTGGACGGAGCAGAAGGCCGAAGCGGCCGCTGTGAAGAAGGTCGCCGAGCCACCGAGGGCGTCGACTGCGCGACCGAACGGGGTCTCGACAGTATCGAGGGCAACACTACCTACAACGAGCAACGACATGGGTTTGAGTGCTCATGGTTGAGATCGAATCTAACTCTCCGAACCCGCGCTCTCTTCGGCGTCTGTCCGCTCCATCTTCTCGGGTGCGGATACCCCGAGGATTGCGAGGCCATTGCGTAGGACGATCTGGACCGCGCGGGCGAGGACGAGGCGGGCATTCGAGAGATCGTCGGGAACCCCGACGACACGAAGGGAAGGGTCGAGGTTCCCCACATGGTACCACGAGTTGACCGCGCCCGCGACCTCCTCCAGGTACTCACAGATGAGGTGGGGCGTGCGACGCTCCGCGGCGATCGCGACGAGCTCTGGGAAGCGGAGGAGTAGCTTCACCAGGTCGAGCTCATTGTCGTGCTTCAACAGGTCGAGGGTTGCCGCGTCGGGATCGATCGAGTCAGCGGCACCGATGCCGGCGCGTCGAAAGATCGAGCACATTCGAGCGTGGGCATACTGGACTTTGTAGACGGGGTTCTTGTCCGACTGATCCAGCGCGAGGTCGAGATCGAAGGTGAGCTGAGCCTCTGCGCGTCGCATGAGGAAGAAGTAGCGCGCGACGTCGACGCCGACTTCCTCGTAGAGGTCTCGAAGGGAAACCGAGTCTCCGGCACGTTTCGAGAATTTGACCTCCACGCCGCCGCGCATGACCAGCACCATCTGGTGCAGGACGTACTCGGGATAGCCTTCCGGGAGACCGAGCGCGCGCAGGCCCGCACGCACGCGAGCAACCGTTCCGTGGTGGTCGGAGCCCTGGATGTTGACCACCCTCTCGTAGCCCCGTTCCCACTTCGTCAGATGGTATGCGACGTCGGGAAGGAAGTAGGTTGGGTGGCCGGACGACTTGACCATGACTCGATCTTTGTCATCACCGAACTCAGTCGTACGCAGCCAGAGAGCGCCGTCGTGCTCGTAGGCCAGGCCGGTGGTTTTCAGTCGCTCGATTGTGTCCGCAACCCGACCGTCCGAGTAAAGGTAGGACTCGAGGAAGAAGTTGTCGAAATGAATGCCAAACCC
>WHSP01000400.1 GCA_009380025.1 Gemmatimonas sp.
AGCCATCCGGGTTGGCCGTGAAGACGTCGTACGGTTCGAGCGACCAGACGTAGCCGAGGCTTCGGTCGGGAGGTGCGGGGCAGGTCGCACTGATGTGGTGCGTCGAGCTGTACAGGATCCGGTCGCCGGCCGGATAGAAGTACCCGCAGGTCGTCCGACCTCCAGAGGAGATCTGACGTACGTCGGTTCCATCTACGTTCATGGTATAGATCTGATCGCATTCGCTCTCCCCGGTACGCGTGGCCTGGAAGATGACCTGCGTCGCGTCGGCCGAGAAGTACGCCTCCGAATTGGACCCACCGTGCGTTAGCCGCTGCATGTTGGCGAAGTGGATTTCCTCGGGCATCGGTGCGAAGTCGGTCGCACCGTCGGCGTTCTCGGCTGCCTCCGGCACTTCCTGCCCTGCGGCTTCCGTTTCACCGGACACCTGCGGCGATTCGGCACAACCGCTTGCCGCCAGAATCGCCACCACGATCAGAGCTCTCGTCGTCATCGGTCAGTCGTCCTTCACAATCATGTGTTCGTAGGGGCCAAACGTTCAATGTGCACAAGAACCAGTCGTTATGCCAGTTCTATCGGCGCGTCGTGTCAAGCACGGATAGAAATGTCCCCCGGTTCCAGCGGATAGAAATGTCCCCTG
>WHSP01000401.1 GCA_009380025.1 Gemmatimonas sp.
ACCAAATGCCCTTCAACGCTTGATTGCGAATGTCATGCGCAGGGACGAACCCGAAGCATGACTTTCCGCATATTACTAGGATCGTGCTTCCCACGTTCCGCCCCTTCGCCCACCGTCAGGATGAAACCTCACCCCGGAATGACACAAAGGAACAGCGCGCAGAAACGCACATTCCAGACACAACCTCTTTACAATGACAAACAGCACGGCGCCGCGCTTGCAACGCCCACGGGCGCATCCGAACGAACGGCTGCGCGCCGAATTGCTTTTCCTTCAGGTGGCCACTTTGCTTTGGTGGAGGTGAACGGAATCGAACCGATGACCTCCTGCTTGCAAAGCAGGCGCTCTCCCAACTGAGCTACACCCCCGCCGTGCGAAATCCCCGGGCGTCCCTTCCCCGCCAAGCGGGTGGTGGGCCTGGGTAGACTTGAACTACCGACCTCACGCTTATCAGGCGTGCGCTCTAGCCAGCTGAGCTACAGGCCCGTCCCGGCATGGGCACACGGCCCGGCCGAAGGAGATCGGGTTCCGTTCTCCCGCACTTTGGCACCTGAAATGGAAGGGATACGAAGACGGCGACGCACAGGCTATGTTTAAGTACGCCGGAATTGGGATCCGAAAATCCTGACGCCGACATCCT
>WHSP01000402.1 GCA_009380025.1 Gemmatimonas sp.
GTGAGCTGTCGGTCTATGACCATGCCGATGAGCGGGCCTGGCGGCATCTGGACTCGTGCGCGTTCCTCACCTACCTGCACGCCTGCCTGCCGCGGGTGGACTGCCCGGAGCACGGGGTGCGCCAGGTGCGGCTGCCGTGGGCTGAGCCGCACGCGCGGTTCACGACGTTGTTCGAGCGGCTGGCGATCGACGTGCTCACCGCGTGCGACGTTGCGGCCGCGGCCGGGCTGCTGCGCGTCAGCTGGGACGAGGCGTGGCACCTGATGGACCGCGCCGCGGCCCGCGGCCTGGCCGCGAAACCGCTGGCTACCCCGGCCCACGTCGGGGTCGATGAGAAGGCGGCAGGCAAGGGCCAGGACTACATCACCGTGGTGTCCGACCTGGATGCCGGCACGGTCGAGTTCATCGCCGACGAACGCCGACAGGCCAGCCTGGATGGCTACTTCGAGCAGTTCACCGACGAGCAGCTCGAGCAGATCCAGGCGGTAGCGATGGACATGTGGGAGCCGTTCGCCACCTCGACCCGCGAGCACCTGACCGACCCGGACAGCAAGATCGTGTTCGACCGGTACCACCTGATGGGCTATCTGACCACGGCGGTGGACACCGTGCGCAAGACCGAGAACAAGGCGTTGGCCGC
>WHSP01000403.1 GCA_009380025.1 Gemmatimonas sp.
AGACATCCGCGCCACCCCCAACATAACCGCAGAGCCCGACCCGCCGGAGCGTTGCGTCCACCGTGGCCGGTGCCCGTCTCCTCCGCCCGCAGGACTCAGTGGATCGGTGGTGTGCGCTCCTGCGGGCGCGGCGGCAGCGCGGTCACCGCGGACGGCGAGGGGAAGAACGACGGCACCTGGTGGCTGGGCTGACTCGACGTCCAGCGCCGCGACCAGCATCCACGGGCTCCCGTGACCTCGGTGCGGAAGGTCTGCGGACCGCTCGCGGTATGCACGGCGCCCGTCGACAGGTCGACGAGGACCGGCTTCGCGTTCAGCTCGAACGCGTTGGGGTTGGCCGAGGACACGGCGATCGCGTTCTCGTCGACCTGCTCCGCGACCACGCCGGCGAGCGCGACCATGTGAAACCAGGTCCACAGCACCTCCGCGGCCCGGTTGGCGCAGGTGGCGGCGAACGCCGCCGTCTCGGCGGCGAAGTCGTGAACCACGGCGCTGGTCGCCCGCTCCAGTCGGGTGAGCGTGACGCAGAAGCAGACCGTGTCGCCGGAGTCGAGGAACTCACCGAGGAACCCACTGCCGCCCCGATCGACGACCTCACCGACGTAGGCGGTCAGCGAGCCGACCTGGGCCTCGTACC
>WHSP01000404.1:0-396 GCA_009380025.1 Gemmatimonas sp.
TGGCTACGAGAACTCGACATAACGATCATCCACCCACCAAAGAGAACCCCCTCGGGACGTGGCTGGCAGGGCATCGATGCCGTGTTCGTCTCTGAGGAAGACGTCGTTGACCCGGAGAGCGTCGCTGAGTGGGCGCAGTTCGTGCCGGCCGTTGCTCTCACGCGGGGTCAGCAGGGGACGACCGTCTGGGCTGATGGCCGGCGCTCCGACCTTACCGCGCTTCCGGCTGAAGAAATCGACCCCACCGGCGCCGGTGACGTTTTCGCCGCCGCTTTTACCGTCCGCCTGCATGAGACCCAGGATGCGCTGGAAGCCGCGCGCTTCGCGTCGGCGGCCGCGGCGCTCTCGGTGCAGGGTTGGGGCGCCGGCGCAATCGGCGGCCGCGAGGCGATCGAG
>WHSP01000404.1:406-632 GCA_009380025.1 Gemmatimonas sp.
CGATCGAGTCGCGCTTGCGGCAGGAGGCTGCTTAACGACGATGAGCGAAGCCAGCAGCCGTCCCGCACCGGTTGTTTTCGCCATCGCCAACCAGAAGGGTGGCGTCGGCAAGACCACGACCGCCGTCAGCCTCGGCGCCGAGTTTGGCGCCCAGGGCATCCGCACCCTGATCATCGACCTCGACCCCCAGGCGAACGCCACGGCGGCGCTCGGCCTCAGCGACCCG
>WHSP01000405.1 GCA_009380025.1 Gemmatimonas sp.
TAGCAGGACCCGGCGAGTCGGCCGAGCTGCACCGAGGAGACGAAGCTCGCCGCGGGGTCGGTCGTGGTGACCCGGTCCAACAGGGATTCCGCGTGGCTCAACGCCTGCTCACAAGCGGCGTCATCGCCGAGCATGGCGTGGGCCTCGCCGGTGTGGCGGTAGGGCAACAGGCTGCTGTAGTCGGCTTGCGTCCAGTGCCGCGCGGGTGCGACGATCATGCGGCCGAGCACCCTGGGCAGCAGTCGAGGCAGCATGGTGGCCAGCAGGATGTCCCATGGTCGGCCGTCGAGGGTGCGGGCGCGGATCGCCAGTCCGAGCACGTCCGGCACGGCACTGGGGGTTCCGGCTGCTTTGGACAGGCGGGCGGTGACCGCAGTGGTTGCCAACGGCAGTGGGATGTCGGGGTCGGCGACGAGGTCGCCGTGGACAAGCACGCCGTCGGGGTGGAACACGCGCGAAGCGCGCCACTGGCCCAGCTCACGGAAGGCCTCGGCGGCGACGTTCCGCAGTGGCTGCGCCATGGCGTCGGCGTTGCGGGCAACGTCCCGAATGGTCAGCGGCATCATGGCAGAACCTCCTCCGTTTCCGCGTTTGCTATGTTCTGCAGCGTAGGTCCGCCCGTCCGCGGCCG
>WHSP01000406.1 GCA_009380025.1 Gemmatimonas sp.
CGGGGGAAATCGTGACGATCCCGTCGGGATCCTCCAGGAGCTGCCCGAGTCCAGAATGTGCCATGGTCGGCTCTCAGTCGTTCAGAGTTTCGGGTTCTTCCGGCCACCCTCCCTCTTCTCCCCCATCCTGAAGTATTCTCAGATCGCCGAACTCGTTCTGCGGCGGGCCGGCGCATGCGCTACCTCTTCCTGAGGATCTTAGCTGCTCATGAACTTGAGCGCGGAGCGCGAATTGGAGTCTTGCCGGTGGGTCGTCGGTATCGCGATATCGCGATACGTATCCTGCACTCGTAACATGCCCATCGTCCTCCTTGGAGGACATCTTGTCCATAGTGCTTCGACGGCGTGCTGACGATTTGCCGTGAGCGGAGGTCATCAAAGCCGAGACCGACGGCAACGGGGTGGGCACTCCGGACATGCTGACGATCGGCGCGATCGTGATCATCGTGATCGCGATCGTCGTTATCCGCGGCCGTCCTCGGTCCACGACCCGCCAGCGGGCCAGGGTACCTGAAACGCATCATCGTTCCGGAGCGCCTGCAAGGGCGGCAGCAGGAACCCACGCAGCATGGCGATCACATCAACAAAACTCGCACTGCCCACCGATAGCCTACCCCGCTGTACGAACGCT
>WHSP01000407.1 GCA_009380025.1 Gemmatimonas sp.
CACAGGCGATCATCTGCATAGATCCGTTCCACGCCGTCAAGCTCGTCAGCCAGGCGTTGGACGTCGAACGGCGCAAGGCCTGGAACGAGCTACGCCACGGCGGCGATCCGCAGGCGGCCAAGAAGTTCAAAGGCGCCCGCTGGGCCTTGCTGAAAAACCCGACCAACCTGTCCGACGAGCAGGCCGCCACCCTGCGAAAGCTGAAACGCCGCGGCGGCGATGTCTGGCGCGCCTACACGTTGAAGGAGGCATTCCGCGCCATCTTCGCCGGCGACCTCAACGCCGCGCAGGTCACCGAGCTGATCGACCGGTGGATCTCCCGGGCCAGCCGCTCCCGCCTGCCCGCGTTCGTCAAGGCCGCCAAGACGATCCGCAAGTTCCGCGACGGCCTGCTCGCAGCGATCCGGCTGAACATCAACAACGGGCGGGCCGAAGGCCTCAACAACGTGGTACGCCTCATCTTCCGCCGGGCGCGAGGCTTCCACAGCCCCGAAGCCGCCCTCGCCCTCGTCATGCTCACCTGCGGACCCATCACCCTCCACCTACCCCACGAACGACCCAGAATCCGCCCCGGATGACCCACACTCATGCCGGGAGAGCCCTAATTATCACATTTGGTGGGCCTGTGC
>WHSP01000408.1 GCA_009380025.1 Gemmatimonas sp.
GCCGCGGCCATGCGGCACAGGCGAAGGCGTGGGCACAGGCGACGCTGACGCGGCTGGGGCTGACCCTCAACGAGGGCAAGACCACGTTGAAGGCCGCCCGGCGGGAGCGCTTCACCTTCCTGGGCTATGCGTTCGGGCCGCACTGCCTGCGACGGGACGGCAGCTGGTACCTGGGCGCCAGTCCTTCCAGCAAGAGCATGCAGCGGTGCAAGGCACGAGTGAGCGAGCTGCTGGTGGCCGGCAACATGGCGCCGTGGGCGGAAGTGCGCGACGACCTGAACCGCGTCCTGCGCGGCTGGACGGCGTACTTCTCCTACGGCTCGTGTGCGCTGGCCTACCGGGCGATCGAGCATCACGTCTGGCATCGCGTGCATCGCTTCCTGCGCCGACGGCACAAAGCCACGCGCGGCGGCAAGCCCGACACTGACGTCTTCGGACGGCTCGGTGTGCTGCGCCCGCAGATGGCCCGTGTCGCGCCGTGAGCCTGACAATGAAGCCTGTCGGGAAGCCGGATGCGGGAAATCCGCACGTCCGGTTTGATGAGCGGGGACGGGAGACGGAGCGACTTCAGCGTCGCCACCGCGCCCGTCCTCGACTCCACCGCGCTCATGCTCATGAGCGCGCAG
>WHSP01000409.1 GCA_009380025.1 Gemmatimonas sp.
GACATCCACCGGAAGCAGATCACCTTCGACTATGTCGACACCGTGACCGGGGAGCTGCAGCGTGGCCAGATCGCCCCGGCCGATCGGGCGCATCTGGCCGGCTGGCTGGCCCGGCGGTTCACCGGCCGGCACGACGTCGAGTTCGCGTTGGAGGGCTGCACCGGATGGCGGTATGCCGCCGAGGAACTCGCCCGGGCCGGCGCGGTCGCGCATGTCGGCGAGCCGGCCGACACGGCGGCGTTGCGGGGCCGTAAGCGGCACGCCAAGACCGATCGGACCGACTCGCGGCACCTGCGGCAGCTGCTGACCGACGGGCGGCTGCCCGAGTGCTGGATCCCGCCGGCGCTCGTGCTGGAGTGCCGGGCGCTGCTGGAGCTGTATCGCGATCTTCGGGTGGAGCACACCGCCTGGACCCAGCGCATCCACGCGGTGCTGTTCCACCAGGGCGCCGAGCAGCTGGCCGGCCTGAGCAGCGTTGAGGGGCGCCGACGCCTCGCCGAGGTCGCCGCCGGCCAGCTGTCGGAGGCCGGACAGGTCCAGATCGCCACCGCGGTGCGCATGCTCGAATCCTCAGAGGCCGAACTAGAGCAGGTCCGCCGGCAGCTGGTCGGCATCACCGGTCAT
>WHSP01000040.1 GCA_009380025.1 Gemmatimonas sp.
GGACGAGGCTATCGCCAGGATCGATCGGGTCGAGCCGAACGCGCACCCGGAGGATAGGTTGGCGCGGCTGGAGCGCGCGGGTCTGCTTCGGCGGTCTACCACCTCGATCTCGATCGATCGGTTGCGAGATCCGGTGCCGCGTTCCCAGCGCAGCGTCGTCGAGGCGCTCCTGGAGGAGCGCCTCGAGAGCCGGTGAAGTTCTGGGACGCATCGGCGGTCGTGCCGTTGTTGGTTGATGAAGAGCGGCGGGACGCCATGCTCGCGCTCCTCGAAGAAGATGAGGTGATGCTGGTGTGGTGGGCCACCCCGGTGGAGTGCACCTCGGCGATTGCGCGACGCGAGCGCGAAAGTTCCCTAACCGCGGAGGAGGCAGCGATCTCAATCGACAGGCTGCGATACCTGAAGGAAGGTTGGCAGGAAGTATTGCCCTCAACCGTGTTGCGCGGCATTGCCGAGCGGCTGCTGCGAGTACATCCACTGCGCGCGGCGGACAGCTTGCAGATCGCGGCAGCCATTGTCGCCGCAGAACGTGAGCCTGTGACTCTGGAGCTCGTGAGCCTCGATGACCGGCTAAGCGACGCTGCCTCCCGGGAAGGCTTCCGCGTCCTCCGAGGGTGAAGGGTCGACGCACCGCCAGCCGGTTGGACGATCGGCAAGTACTCGCTCACGATGCTGAACTGACCCCGGCCCGCAGCCGCGGAGACCACAAAACAAGTAGTTCTCAGCGTCTCAGCGTCTTAGCGGTGAATCGTAGTTGTCGTCAGCCGACCGCCTGCGTCGGCTCCAGCAACAGGATCGATTGGCAGTTCCCGAAGACGTCCTCGGCCGAGGTTACGGTGTCCTCGGTGACCTGACCGTTGAGGCGACCGGTGACGACCTGGGCCTGCGACTGAGCGAGGTCCGCAGGGATCGGGTTTGTCGCCGGCAGGATGACGACAGCGCGTGCCACGTTGTGCTCGGGCCAGCGCTCCGCCCAGGCGCTGGCGACGGAATCCAGGGTGCTTTCCAACACCGTATTGCTCCCGGTCTCGAACTCGACCTCACCGAGGGCGAAGGCTTCGTTGATGACGGCGCCGAGCTCGCCGCGGCCGATCCTCTCCAGGGCGAAGGTCATCGTCCCCTGGTCGCGGAAGGAGAGGACGATGTGGCACTGTGTCGCCACCTGTTCCGGAATGGTGACGAGGAAGACGACCCCGTCGACGCCGGCCGCGGACAAGCCGTTAGGCACGAAGGGAAGCACATCGAAGGCGGCCTGAGTAAGGACCGGGGTGTCGGATCGAACGATATCCGCGACGCGAGCAACTCGCTGTTCGCCGAGCGTGGCGGGGTCGTCGACGGCAGCCCCCTCGCTGGTGAGCCCACCGTAGATGATCGCGCTCTCCGGGTTGGCCAGCCGCCAGGCGGTTCGGATGGCGTCGAAGTCGGTACCGGAGCTGAGTTGAGCCGTCCCGCCGTCGAACTGGACGACCCCGACGATCTCCGAAAACTCCTCGACGCTCTCCTCACCGCGCTCGAAGAACTCGCGGATCTCGTCAACCGAAGCATCGTCCGGCGCGGTGATCTCGTAGAACTGGAAGCGGCGGGGCGGAGCGACGACGCTCGGTTCCGGCTGGCAGCAATCGCAGGTGTTGGAGCGACGTCGGTGGAAGAGGACCCAGTCGCGCGTCGGAAGGATTCGGGTCGGGTCGGTGCTCGGCGGGGCAGGCGGGAAGAGCAGCAGCTCCGCGCTGGCTCGGAAGCCGTCCTCGTCGAGGGCCGATTCGATGGTGCGAAGGGCTCGGATCGACGTGGCGTGGTGCGCGTGGGCTTCATCCTCGACTTCCGGGTTTTCCCGCAATCTGGCGCGGCCGACTTCGACCGCCCGGAGCCCGGGGTTCTGCTCCTCGAGGTTGGCCAGGAAGTCCTCGATTTGCTGCTGCTCCTCGGGCGTGTAGTCGTCGAGGTTGCGCTCGTAGATCGCGCGAAGCGTGTCGATGAAGTCGATGGTGAGGCTGAGGCCCGCGAGGATCGGGCTGCCGTCCCACTCGGTAGTGATGGAGAACTCGATCCCCTGGTCCGTCTCGACGGTGATGATCAGGCTTCCCTTGCCGCCTACGGTAGGAATCAGCTCGATCTCGGCGGATACCGGAATGAACCTCGGCTCGACCTGCTGGGTCTGCACCTGCCCGCCGACCTCGATGCGAGCGTTGATCCAGACCCAGCCCCATGCACGGCCACGAACGCGTCGGGCCGTCGTCGAAGAGTCCTTCTGATCGCAGTAGAAATCACCCTGCAACATCAGGCGGGCGCCGAGGACGTAGCGCTGGTAGGCAGCGCCAAGAGCGGCCTCGAGCCGCAGCTCGCTCGACTCGCCGACGGCGAGGGAAAGAGGATCCTTCTCACAGCGCATCGTCAGCCAGAGCGCCGGCGCGGAAGAGCTGGCGGCGGTCAGGCGGTTCGACGAAGCCGCCGCCGGCGTTGCCATGCGGTTCGACGTGGCTCCAACCGCGGCGTCGCGACCCGCCCTCGCGCTTGTCGTTGCGAATCGATCGGCGGCGCGGGCGAACATCGAGCGGAGATCGAGGCTCCTGATGCCGAAGGCAGCGCTCGCTGGCTCGCCGGTCGCCACGTCCGAGACAGGCCGTTCGACGGTCTCGTACTCCGCCCGAAGGTCGCGGATCACCCGGTCGGTGTTCTGCGTGAGGAGCCCGGCGAAGTGGAGCGCTCCGCCGCCGGTCGCCAGTCGTTCGCCGCGGCCGGCGCCGCGGAACTGTGGTCCCGCTACCGTGTCGGCCGGCTGGTTGATCGTGAACGCGGGCTGGTTGGTTACGCCCGAGGCCGGCCGATTGGTGAACCCCGGCGTCGGCTGGCTGCCGCCAACGCCGGGAGCCGGTTCGAAGCCGTTCGACGGGCTGCCAGGAACCGGCTCGAAACCGACGTCGCCCGTGTCCCTCTCGATCCTGGGCGCGAAGAGGCCGAACGAGGTCTCGAAGTACATCCCCTGCTGCGCAGATGCGTCGGTGAGGACGCCGTCAGGCACCAGGATGTCGACCTCCTCCGCGTTGGCAGCGTTCTCGAGACCGCGGAGGAGGCAGATGCGGTCCATGTGCTGGACCTCTTCAAGGGCATGGGCCACGTAGTCGGGCCGAACGGAGCAGAAACGAAGGTCCACGCCCTCGCCGAGTAGACGGCGGACCTGCGTGTTCACGTCGAGACTTCCGGGAACGACCGGGAGGTATCCCGCGGGGGGAAGCTCGATGATCCCCTCGGTGATGAGGATCCGGGTGTCCGTCGGGGCGTCGGCGGCCGCCAGCGCGCCGCTCCAATCCGATTTCAGGCTTCCGATCCGCGTAAGGAACTCAGGCCTGAAGATATCGTTCTCGATGCCGGCTTCGACTGCGGTCGCAGCGAAGTTCTCCAGTTCCTCGGCGAGAGCGATCGCCTGGCGGAGGGCGTCGGTCTGCGGTGCGCACGGGTCGGTGCCGCCGGGGCCGTCGTCGGACCCCGACAGCGCCTGGTGCAGGTGGCACTGGAAGTGGAGGATCTGCGCGAGATAGACGTTCCAGGGGCGCATCATCATCTGCCACGCCCAATAGCGGCGCGGCGGCGCTTCGATTCGCTCGCGGCGGGCGATCCAGGCGTCGAGGAAATCGACCGTGTCGCCGTTCATCGAGACGATCGCCACCGGGACGACGCTCCCGCCAGCGGCCTCCGCGCCCTTGCACCAGAGGTCGAGCATCAGACGGGTACCGGAGATGTTCTTCCCGTTCTGCGCACGCTCGGTGGCGAAGTACGCCGAGGCGACGCGGGAGCGGCGATGGGTGGCGGTGAGCCAGTCCGCATCACAGGTGGGCGGGCAGAGCGTCAGCGGGAGGGCACGAATGACGATTCCTTCGGTCCGGTACGGACGGTCCGTGCTCGTGACACACGCGTCCTCGCACAACTTCCCGTACACGTCCTCCTCTCCGCAGAGCGCTTCCGCGTGGACGAGGGCGATGAGATAGAGGTCGGTCGGGAAGGTCGTGGTCACCGAGGGCGGCTCGACCGCGACTGTCTCACACGGCGCGAAGATGCTCTCCCCGACCGTACCGGTTCCGTTCCCGTTGGTCGAGGCGGTTATCGCCTTGGACTTCTCGATCAGCTCGGGGATGCTGACGGCGGCCGCATGGGGAAGGAAGAGGACACGGCCGGCCGGATCGATCGCGAGGCCCGCGGTCAGGTCGAGATTGTTTCCCGAGGAGAGGGTGGCCGTGAAGCCATGAACGATTCCAGCGCCTCCGGCCTGGTTGGAGTACCGGACCAGCGAGCGGAGGTAGTTCTGCTCGGTCGTCAGGTCCTCGGCGCGGAGGAACTTGCCGTCGAAGTAGTTGAGGCGCGTCAGGGGTGTCGAAGAGGGGATCAGCGCCACCCCGTTCTGCGCGCCGACGAGGACGAGCTGGCCCCCGGTCGAAGTCGCGGTCTGGGTCACGTCTCGCTCCTTTTCAGCATGAAGACGAAGTCATGTCCGTCGTGGGGACCGCCGTTCGAGCTGCCGACGGCCCCGGCGAGGGGGATCAGGTTGGTGCCGAGAAGGGGCGCCGGTCCGGTGCCACGGGCGACGATGCGAACCACGTTGCCCCCGAACCCGGCCGAGAGCTCGATTTGGATCGCCCGGCGGTTGCTGGAGAGGATCGGATCGCCCGCAATCTCGACCGTCCGCCAACCGTCGTGGTTGTCGTAGGCCGAGATCGAGAACGCTTCCCGAGCTACGCTGGCGCGGGAGAGCGGTCCGTCGGATCGAAGGGTCACCACCTCGCCTTCCAGGGCCACGGAGTCTGGCAGGATTCGGGGTCCGCCGCCGGTCGGCACCAGAGCCGCCTCGCCTTCGCCGATGACGCCGGCCCCGGAACCAGCACCGTCTTCTTCCTCCCCCTCACCGGGCTCCTCTGGTTCTTCTGGTTCCTCAGGTTCCTCAGGTTCCTCAGGTTCCTCAGGTTCCTCAGGTTCCTCAGGTTCTTCCGGCTCCCCAGGGGCGATGAGGGAGAAGAGGGGACCGCAAAGCAGCTCCTGGATCGTCGAGGTCGCGACGTGAGACGGTCGGACGGTATTGTCGATCTCGAGCCCGGTCAGTGTGAAGGTGACCTCCTCGTCCTCACCGTCAGTCTCGGGGACGAGGGTGATTCCCAGGACGTCGGCGAGCACGACGACGGTATCGTCGTGGGCCGGGAAGAACGAGCGTTCACCGGTCTCGCTCTCCGCGGGACGGAGGTCCATCTCGTCGAAGGCGGCGAAGCGACGGAACGCCTCGAGGTAGGCGGCCGGCTGGTCCTCGGAGGGGAGGGCGAGGATCTCGTCGCGGGTGTCGAGCACCTCCTGGTCCTCGGGGAGGATGGCGTCGTCCTCGTCCGTCTGTGGCTCGGCGATCGCGAAGAGTAGGCGGAGGCGGTGGTAGGGTTCGGTTCGCTGCGGCGCCGGCCCGGGGACGAGGAGCAGTTCGATCGTCTCCTGGGCCCGCGAGTAGGCCGTATCGGTGCTGGCACCCACGCAGGGTTCGGAGATCGCCGGAACGGGTCGCGAGAGACACGCCCGGAAGCGGGCGACGACGTGGGCGTCGAAGGTGATCGTGCCGTCCTCGTCCGTTTCGACGACCGCCTGGAGCTCCGGATCGTCTTGATGTGCCTCGTACCAGGCGGGCAAACTGACGCACGCTGCCCGATCGAGGTAGAGCTCCCGACCCGCGGCGTCGAGGGCGAGGCCAGGCTGGACGCGGATCTCGCCGGTGAAGGTGTCGTCCTCCCCCTCGACCATCGGCGCGTCGACCAGGAGCCCCCAGACGACGCCTTCGCCGTGTAGCCAGGCGTTGTGCAGCCGCTGCTTGCCGCGGTGATAGGCCTGCTCAGACTCGAAATCGTCGACCCCGAGGAGCATCCCGAAGTGGTAGCGAACCGCGTAGAAAGGATTGACGGGGAGGAGCGCGCTTCCGACGCTCTTCCCGACGGTCCCGGTGCAGCTCTGGAGTTCAATGCTTGTTGCCACCGATATCTCCTTTCCAGTCGTCGCCGCGGACGGCGCCGAACAGACGTTCGGGGTAGGTGGCGCCGGATCGCTTCACCCGGTCGTCGGAGAGTGTGCCGGCGTCGCTGACGGCCGTCTGGGCCGTGGACAGCTGCGCCTGGGCCGCCGCCTTCGCCTCTACGTTGGCCTCGAAGGTGTTGTCCGCGAACTCGACGACGGTGGTGGGCGTGGGCATGGGAATCCTCTCTACAGTGCGGCCATCCCGGCGGGGTAACCGGGAAAGGCGCGACCTGACTTCTCGTACTCGCGACGAATCGCGCGCACGAGGTGGGTACGTGAGATCGGTGATCCATCGGCGGCGGCATAGAAGCCCGCCGAGACGGCGGCGTTCCGGATGAAGCCGCCGACGACGGCGTAGAGGGAAGCGAGATCCCTGAGGTCGACGTCGTCGGCGATGGGCGCGCCGGAGGGGATGTGCGTCTGCCAGAGGGCCAGCCGCTCGGCGCGGCCGGGCTCCTCGAAATCGAGGACGAACTCGAGCCGTCGCGTGAACGCGGGGTCGATGTTCTGGCGAAGGTTCGTGGCGAGGATGGCGAGCCCTTCGAACCGCTCGAGCCGGCTGAGGAGAAAGGCGGTCTCGAGGTTCGCGTAGCGGTCATGTGCGTCGGCGACCTCGGTTCGGCGCCCGAACAACGCATCTGCTTCGTCGAAGAGGAGAACCGCCTGGGCGCGTTCGGCGACGTCGAAGACCTCCGCCAGGTTCTTCTCCGTTTCGCCGATCCATTTCGAGACGACACGGGAGATGTCGACGAGGAGGAGGTCGACGCCGAGCTCGGCGGCCATGACCTCGGAGGAAAAGGTTTTGCCGGTACCCGAGGCGCCGGCGAAGAGCAAGCGAACCCCACGCGCGCCGGGCCGTCCGGCAAGGAATCCCCACTGGTCGAGGACTCGTGGCTGGTGCACGAGGCGATCGAGGGCCTCGCGGAGCTGGGCCATACGGCGATCCGGGAGGACGAGCTGGGCCCAGCGGGCGGTCGGCCGGATCAGCCGGACGCCACTGGAGATGGCGAGGCCGGCCCGCGTGCGGACGCCGTGGGCGACGTCGCGGAGCTCGAGCGGTCGTTCGTAGAGACGGGCGATGGCACGGGCATCCTCGGCGGCGGCGAGGGCCGTCTCGGGCTCGACGGTGTAGCGCGCCGCGAGGGCGGGGACATCGTCGGCCAGCTCGGGAACTGTGACGCTCCAGAGCTCGTGCCGCTCGGTTGGGCTCAGCCGCTCGGCTCTGATCTCCACAACGGGCCGCTCGCCCCGCGATGCGATACTACCGAAGCGGCCGCAAATCAGGAGCGCGCCCGGGTAGCCGGGGAACTCCGGCGCCATCGAGTTGCCGGGCCCCTCAGGAGCTGGCGGACGGATGACCGGCAAGACGCCGCGGGCGATCGCGTGGGCGGCGATGAGGCGCTGGAGCTCGGGCGTCAGGGGTTCGGAGACGACCAGCCGCACGGGTCTGGCGGCCGCCGCCGAGGCGAGGACGGCGCCGCGCTGAAGCGCGGTCTCGTCGGTCTCGGCCGTGATCAGGATCGTCAGGGGCTCGTCTCGACCGATCGCCGCGAGCGCGGGTGCCACTTCCTCGCTGGTGAGCCAGCGGGTCAAGCCGGCGTCGGTGAGCGGGTCGTCGCGGAGCTGGACCGCGGCTGGCCAGACGTCGAGCCCGTGCAGCGCCGGCCAGAGGGATTCGGCGAGGTGCAGCGTGCGTTCGAAGAAGGGGCCATCGCCAATCAGGCGCACGAGGCCGTGGCGGGCCAGGACGCCGGTCTGGAGGGCCGTGCGAAGCTCCCGTCGATCGCGTCGATCGGCGCAGAAGAGCTGTGCTGCCAAGCCGGCGGTCGGCCTGGGTTCGCCACCCGGGTGGAGGGTGCGCAGGATGCCTGCGAACCCTTCGTGCTCGTCGGGTAGCCCGGCGAGCACGAGGAGGTCCACCTCGAGGTTGGAGAGGCCGAAGCGTTCGACGAGACGATCCAGGGGATTGACCTCGTCGGCGAGTCGCCAGCGGGTCGCAGGGTCTTCGGACGCGGCCGACATTGCCAGGAGGAACTCTCGCGACGGAGTCACCTCGTCGGCGGGCAAGGCGCGGTCGAGTAGATCCGCGAGGCGGGCGGCCATCTCCCCCGCTGCGAGCTCGAGACGCTCGGAGGCGCCCCAGCCGCGGAGATCCAGGATGGGGGCGACGTCGGGCCTATTCATAGACGAACCTCACGACGGTGCCCAGCCAGGGAATCCAGCCGGGGTCGAGGTCGAGTCCGGCCCGGCGCACTTCCACCGCCACGTCGTCCAGGCTCAACACGACGTCGATCCATCCGGGGGAGGCCACGAAACGGGCCTCGCGGCGCGCCACCCGCCGGACCATGCGAAGGGCGGGCTCGGGGGCGGCGCCTCCGTCCTCGATCAGCCGGTCGCTGAACCTTTCGGCCACCTGAAGGGCAAGCGCCTCGAGAGCGGTCTGCTCGCTGGAACTCGGGTCGGTCTGTTCCGCCGAGGGCGATGGTCCCTTCGGCGGCAACCCGGCGAACGCGAGGGCCGCGGGGTCGGCCTCGGCGAGACCCAGGAGGTGCATCGCGATCCGGTGCAGGACCCAGCGCACAGTGCGCGCGCTGAAGACTTTGTTCTCGGTGATCTCGATGGGAACGGCCAGTTCCCCGACGACGTGGAGGAGGAAAGGAAGGCCCCCCCAGCTCGAGCGGGCGGGTGCAGGCTGCGGCGGTACGGGTACCTCCGCGAGCTCCATGTCCGCCTGGCGCCCGTACCGCGGCTCGTGCGCCGCTGCTTCCCTTTCTGCGGCCGGCAGGTGCGTGTGGTCGAGATGGGATCGGTCATGCGACGGCGCACGTTCAGCGTCCGAGCCGTCCCGGGTTGGATGAGCGATGTCCTCGCGGGCGGAAGGCCGGTTCTCCTCAAAATGGGACGTTTCTACCGATGACCTCGGATCGCTCAGCCGCACGAGTCGATCGACAACCTCGAACACCGGATCCCTGGAGCGGAGGAGGCACGACGGCTCGACTTCGAGGACCGCGAGTGCCGACAGGGCTCGCCGGACAGAGGGCTCGAGACCCATCCAGTTCCGTGAGCTCAGCAACCGGGCAATCCGAGATCTCTCCGCGATGGTCCGGGCTGGATCATCCGGCGCCCTTTCGGCAGCTTCGGAGAGGTGAACCGTAGCTCGACGGTGGCTGCGGCTTTCGACGTCGTCCGCCCGGTGGGCTCGGTTGCTGGTCGCGGAAGCATCGGTTTCAGCTTCCGGAGCGCCGGTCAGTAGGCGATCGGCTAAGCCGTCGCTCGATCCCGCGGCTCGCAGGGCGGCCCGCGCAAGGACCCGCCAGCCAGAGACGGGAATCAGCGTGACCAGGTCCATCAGCGCGCCCGAATCTGCCGACGCTGCGACCACGCCAACGATCGACTTTGGCCGCGCCACGAGCGAACGGATCGCCTCTTCGATCGAGGCCTCTCTCGGCGGGGCGTCGCCGATGGTCCAGATCCCGAGTCGACGCCATGCCCAGGCGCGCCGCAAGTCCCCTGCGGCGATGCACGTGAGCATGTCGTGGAGGGCGTGCGCCCTGGAGGCGTAGCGAATGACGTTGGGGCCACCCGCGTCCACCGTCCGCCGGATCGACTCGGCGATAGCGACGCTCCACGCAGCGGTCAGGACCGGATCGGACGAGGAAAGGCCGAGGTTGGTCAGTGCACGAACGTTTCGCACACAGATCTCCTCGCTTGGCGCGATACCGGAGCGGGCTACCGAGGCTTCGAGCGCATCGTCGACGAGCACCCGCAGAAGGCTGTCGAGCCGGCGGCGGGCTGCAGCGTCTTCCGCTGGAAGCCGGTACCGGGCGCGGAGCCGCGCGAGCCGAAGGTCGGTCATCATCCGACCCGGCTGTCGCGACCGAGGCGGGAGGCCTCGGGGAAGGTGCCGGCCTCGGGGCGACCCAGCAACGCGTTCCGGCCGAGCGTGGAGTCCCCGAGCTGAAGGGTGCGGAAGCCGCCGGTCCGCCCGATCCCCGAGGAGATCCCCACATGCAGACCGCGTCCGACCCGCATCCCCGCGCCGAGGGGACACACCTCGACGATCGTGTGGGCAGGCCGGTGGACCGCCAGGATGTGATCGACCACGTCACGCCGCTCGCCCTCCAAGGTGCCGTAGACGAGGACGGAGAAGCGGTGGGCGTGGGTGCGGAAGGCGTCTTCGGTGCTCCCTTCCAGCGGGGATACATCGGGATCATCGACTGCCCCACCAACCCGGAACCCACCGCCGAGGACTGCCCGGGAGGCCGCCGGACCCCGGTCTCCGATGATCGCTCCGCCCATTCCCCGAAGGCGGAATTGCTCGAGTATGACCACCGGCCGCTCCAGGTAGATCTCGAGGAAGCGGCGAAGCCCCGCGATCGTCCCTCGGAAGCGGAAGAGCCACGCTGCCTCGGCGATCAGAGTGCGGCGGGCGTGAACCGGCCAGCGCTCATCGAGGGTGAGCCCGAGGAAGCTGGCCAGCCAGGGGAGCATGTCCTCCGGGGTTCCGTGCGGATCCAGCAGGATCTCCCTGCGGGCCGCCCGGTTCTCGAGCTCGTCGACGAGGCCGTGGAAGAGAGTCAGGTAGCGTCGCAGGAAATCGGCGTCGACCGGGTCACGTGAGAACGTCCTGGGAAGCTTGCGCAGGTAGTCGTGGGTGGTCGTCTCGGCGCGGAGAGAACGGACGCGGGGCGAGACCCGGCTCGTTCCACTCAGCTGCATCGTCACCCAGAGGTAACGGCCGGGCGGAGCGAGGACAGGCGCCTCGTACGTGATGAAGGCATCCCCGTCGTGAGGGTGGACCCAGGCCAGCTCGCGACCGCTCTCTCGGCGATGCACCGAAATCGGGGCCGACGCCGCGGCGGCCAGCGATAGAGGCGGCATCGGCGGCGACAGGTCCGGGCGCCGAATCGTCGCGGTGACCAGGTTCGCCGGCGGCGTTCGCGACAGGGTTGGCTCGTCGAACGCTTCGTCGCTCGTCACGAACGAGAGCTTCACGCTCGTCCCCGAGGGGATACACGCGTCGACGAACGCTCGACCCCAGACCGACTGGTACTCGCCTGAATCCAGGCGGTAGGTGGTCACCGAACCGCGGGGCTCGTGTTGGACCCGCGCGGGGACAGCAGGCCGAAACCCGGCCTCGGTGTGAAAGCCGATCCGCCCGTCCGGCGTTCGGACGATTCCCATCCCATCATACCCTCTCGCGACCAGGGGGAGGATCGACTCAACGGCCGTCGGTGTCATTCGATAACGGACCCACGTCTCGCCGGGATAGCGAGCGATCACGAGGGTGTCGTCCGATTCCCATTCGAGGTCGGTGGCACGCGGGACGCTGAGTGCGTCGCCCGGCCGATTGCGGGGGATGATCAGGGCGTCGTCGGTGCCCGCGCCGACGAGAACGACGAGCTTTCCGGAGGGGGACGCTGCCACGCGGGTGGGGGCGATTGCCTCCGGGGGCAGGTCGATCAGCTGCGGGGTGGATCGTGCTTCGAGCATCAGCAGACGGGCGCTACCGCGGAGGGTGGCGAAGACGGTGCGCTCGTGGATGGCGAGATCGAGGGGCTGGGTGCCGGGCGGGGTGGGTACGGCACGCAGTAGCCGCCGGCTCCAGAGGTCGAAGACGAGGATACGTGCCCGTGCGGTCTCGGCGATGAAGAGGCGATCGTCGATGTCGATGGCCAGCCCACGGGGTTCGGCCAGCGGCCCCGGCGACGGGTCAGCCGGCACGAAATCTCCGAGCTGCAGTGGCGCATCCCGGACGAAGAGCTCGACAGGGGGTGGGGAGGCGTAGGGTGATCCTGCCTTCCAGGGCGTCCGTTCGACCGTACCGGCTGCCGGAACGCTCCGGTAGAGCCGGCAGCCGGCGTCGAAGGCGAGGCCGGCGGGCTCTGGCGGGGGGCCTGGCGGCGGCTCGTCCTCCCCCGGCGCCTCCCACGCCAGCCCGACCACGCCATCCTGGAGCGCGAGGAAGGTGTTGTCATGGGCGGCGCGGCTCCACGAGTCGGTGCCCTGGACGAGGGCGAAGGGGCGGAGGGTGCTCGACATCGACTCAGCACTCCTCGCGGAGCGTCGGGATGGGGACGGGCAGCTGGGGGTCGCCGTCGGCGTCGGTTGGAGGTGGCGGCACCAGCGACTCCCCAGGGGCCAAGGGCGCTCCGTCGACCACGGTGATTTCCATCAGCTCGACGACTTCGTATGGAGCCAGCGCGATCGCCGTTCGCTCGACCCACGCCTCCGTGCCGTCCGCCTGTACCTCCGGCTCTGCCACGCGCAGCCCCTCGACGTACTCGACCCCGTCGACCTGAAGGACCGCTGCCTCCAACTCGGGGCCGAAGACGCGTCGACCCAGCGGCCAGCCTTCCCCGGCCGGGCCGTATGGCGGCAAAGGCGCCAGGTACTGCCGCAACACCAGCTCGACCCAGGCGCGCACCGCTTCTACGCCGAAGCCGGGCTTCACCTCGACCCCGACCGACACCGCCACGCGTCGGTAGGTCGGCGGGATGACGTAGAGCTCGGTGGTCACGAGACGCCGCTGGTCGAGGTAGGCGCAGACGCGGCGGAGGAGGTCGCGGTCGGGCAGGGGAGCATTGGGGTGCAATGGATCGTCGACCGGCCAGACGACCACCGTGACGACCCCAGCGGCTTCGTCCGCCTGCGTAGGGGGGAAGAAGAGCGGCAGCACCTCCGCCCTCCCGACATTCGCGCCGGGGGTCGCCACAGCGAGGCCGCGAAAGTCCTCGGCCGTGACAGCGCGGTCACGGCGGCGGAGCTCCGCGGGGATCCGCTCGATCGCCTCCTCCACCTCTTCCGCATCAGCGCCGCCCGAAGCAGGGCGAGGGTTGTTGGCCTTCACCCCGTCCACCCCGCTGACCCGGGTGATCGCCTTCGCGGCCACATTCCCCTGGGTCCCTCCGCCGTAGCGGTACTCGCGGGCCCGGACGCGCTGCCCGATCTGCGGAACGCGGCCGCGGGTGCCATCCCCGAACGTGATGCTTCCGGCCTCCGGATCGAGGGTATAGACGCGGTCGTTCCGGAGTGAACCGGCGAAATCGGTGACCTCGATCCATTCGGTCCAACCGCCCGGCTCCTCCACCTCCACGACCAGCGAGCCCTCGACCACCGGGGTGTGCACCAGGGAGTACTCCTGGTGCGCACCTCCGCTACCGGTACCCAGCAGCTCGGTCCGGCCTCTCTTGACTTGAAGGACCTCAACGGCGTTCGCCCCAATCCACTGCACCCGGCCGAGATGACGATCACTGTGCCGACGGTAGCCCCGGATCCAGAACAAAAGGTCAGCGGCGAGCTCCTCATCGTCGAGCACTGGGGCGTGTTCGCCCGTGCCGGCGAGGTCGTCTTCGATGACCGGGAGACCGGCGGTGGTGATATCGGCGGGGAGGCGAAGGCGAAGGACACCACGCTGCGCGAGCCCCCGAGTCGTGTCGCCGACGATCGTGAGCGGTCGATAGATCGGCTCGTCGCCCCGGAGGTCGGGAGTCGAGATCTCCCACACCATTTCGTCGGTGGGCGAGTCGGCCCCCGCGCCGGGGCAGGGATCGACCTCGACCATCGACGGCACGACCGGATCCGGTACATAGCCGAAGTTCAGTACCGCGCCGTCCAGGCGAGTGACGTCGGTCGCATCGGTGGCGAGTACGGCGATCCAGATCGCGTTGTCGACCGTTGTGCCGAAATCGAGCGGGGCGAACCCGGGCTCGGTGGGGTCGAGGCCGAGCACCTCGGCGGTGTAGAACGCCGCCTGGTCCTTGTCGATCTCGCGGGCGTTGATGGCGACTCCGGCGTAGATCTCCGCGTCGGTCCCTTCCTCCGGTTCCGTCGTGCGCACGCGGCCGACGGCGCGAGCTGTCAGTGGCCAGACCTTCGCCTCGTCCTGCGTCTCGAAGGAGAGGCTGCCGGCTTTCACCTCCGTCCCTTGGGGTACCAGCACCTCGGCGGCGGCCGAGAGGGTGAGCTCGACCATCGCCGTCGACGGCCTCGCCGGCCGCATCGGGACCTGGAGGAGGCGCAGAAACTCGAGGCGAGTCGCCTCGGGGACCTGGTTGAAACGGAAGAGCAGGTTCTCACCGAGGAAGGCGAACAACTCGAGGAGCGTGATCCCGGGGTCGCTCGGGTTGTGGTCCGTCCATTCCGGGGTGTAGACCGGAATACGTCGGACCAGCTCGTCCCGGAGCTGCTGCCAGGAGCGGTCGTCGAGGATCGGAGTCGGAAGCGGCATTCGCCTCAGCCTCGCTCGGGGAGGAGGTTCATTCCAGGTAGAACGGGTAGACCAGGTTGCCGGCCGAACCGTCGCGGAGATGCGTGTACTCGATGTTGATCCGCACGAGGGAAGGGTCTTCGCCCGGATCGACGCGTACGGCCGAGAGGGCGATCCGTGGCTCCCACGTCGACAGCGCGCGCTGGACGTCGTGCTGGATGAGGGCACGTGTGGCGGTGGTGTTCGGCTTCATCAGGTAGCGGCGCAGGCCGCATCCGAAGACCGGCCGCATCACTCGCTCACCGGGTTCGGTGTCCAGGATGATCCAGATCGCCTGCCGTATCTTCTCCGCGCCCTGCTCGTACGGGAGATCGCCCTGGATGGGAGCGATGGGGTACTTCCAGCCCCGGCCGAGACGCTGGAGCAAGCTCACGCGCCCACCTCCTCCCGTTCGACACGCGGGACGTATGCGAGTCCCTCGATGATCGAGCCGTCCTCGACCTCGTCCGCCCGATCGGCGACTACCGACTCGTTGATCTCCCTGAGGAACGAGGTCGTGTACTGCTCGCTCATCCTCCCCCCGGGCGTGTCCTCGAAGCCCGCGAAAGGGTTGACGGTGTCGGTGGTCTCGTCGACGTCCGCGAAGGCGTTCCCCGTCAGAGCCAGGTTCAGGTCGGCGGCGAGGGCATTGATGAGATCGGTTCCGGCGGAGGCGCCGATTGCGACGTCGATTGAGGCGTCGAGCTGGGCGTCGAGCTCCAGCTCGCCCTGTACGTCCAGATCGACGGCGACGCCGGCCCCGACGGTCAGGCTCGGCGGGATGCAGAACTTGAGGCCGAGCAGGAACCAGAGCTGGAAGAGGAAGACGACGATCGGCAGGAAGAGGTTCAGCACGAACATCGCGATGATCGTGATGAGCGGGATCGAAAAGAAGCAGATCTGGGGGAAGCCGTTAGTCGTCGGGTCCTTGGCTTCACCGTCCTCGACCTTGAAGTTGAGAGCCGAGCCGGCCGGGAACTTCATCTGGACCGGCAGCTTCGGGGGCGAGGCCGCGAGTGCCGGGATGTCGGGCATTTGGATTGTGATCGGCTGATTGCCGGTGCCCGCCGGGTCGAAGTGACCGGCGAACTGGAACGCTTTGGTTGGCGCGCTCCAGTAGACGGTGCCGCCACAGTCGTTGGGCTCGTCGGTGCGCGGGCATTCGGGACGATGGCGGCGGACGAAGCAACGGACCTCGTAGCGCCATTCGTCATCGAATCGAGCCGCGCCCGTCACATCGACCTCGCGGCTCCCGGTCGGCAGCATGCCGAACCAGAGCGCCTTGCCGGCGGCGTCATGTTCGCCGACGCGGGGGTCGGCCACCAGGGGGAACATCGGGTAGACGACCTCCTCGATCCCCTGCGGCTCGCTGTCGACCACCTGCCACGAGCCGACGTTCTCGAACTCGCCAGGAATCCACCCCTCGGAGAGCACCGTCACACCGGACGCCGCCTTCCACTCGAGCAGCTGCTGGCGCGTTGCGACGAGCTCGGCATCCAGCTTCGCCCGCTCCTCCACCGCCGCCTGGTTCAGGGCGATGCCCACCTTCGACTTGGCCACGGCAGGGCCTGTCATCATCCCCACCGGGCCGCCGACCGGAACCCGGTGGCGCTTCTGCAGGACGCGCTTCCGAAGTCCGCGGTCGAGGGTCGCGATCCGGGCCGTCTTTTCACGGATCGTGGCTAGGAGCTGGAGCGCCTGCGGAGCGAACTGATCTCCGACGATCAGCCTCCGACGGCGGATCACCATGCCTGCCTCGCACACTTGGTCACGAGAGACGCTGGGGAACCCGGCCGCGTCGCAATGCAGCTCGAAGGCGACGAGGTAGAAACGCTTGTGCAGGGGCAGGAAGATCTTGCGCGTGGTCGTCGGGACCAGCGTGGCATTGGTGAAACTCGATATCTTCCCGTTCCCCGATCCGGTGACGAGCGTGTGGGCCAGGTCGTCTTCGGTATAAGCGAGCGCCTTCTGGGGCTCCTTGACGAAGAGCGACACGGGGTCGGACGTGTCGTACTTCTGGACCGCCGGCGGTAGCGACTTCACGTCGCGGTCCGGCGTGCCCAGCTTGGGCCAGCGCCACCAGGGAGCGGTGAGCTTCCAGTCGTCAGCCATGGTTACCAGACGTTGCCGGCGCCGGGTGTGTACGACGGCGAGACCACTCCGATGCTCGAAACCATGGTCTGGCAGTTGATCACGCCGTCGAAGTTGGCCACGGGTGCGTGGACGTTCATCACCGCTGCGGTGATGTCGACGTTCACGTTGCCGTTGATCTTTACGTTGCCTGCTGCGTCCATCGTGATGCTGCAACCGTTGGAGTGGGTGAGCTTGATTTCCTGGGCGCCATCGTCCAGCCGGAAGGTGTGCCCTCCCTCAGTCGACACCGTGACTTTGACCGCGCCGTCGGTGTCGTCGAATTCGAGAAGCGAGCCCGACCGCGTCTTGATGAGGCGTTTGTTGTTGGGCGCCCGAGCCTCTTCCGGCGGCGCTTCCTGCCCGTTCCACGCGGCCCCGACGATGTAGGGGCGCCGGGGGTCGCCGGCTTCGAACCCCACGACGACCTGGGTATCGACGGAGGGGAGGAACTGGAAGCCCTGGTCGTCCTCCGCATAGGGAGTCAGAAGCGTCGACCAAGCCCGGACGGAGTCGCCGTCTCCACCGAGCCATGGGAGCCTGACCTGGATGCGGCCCATGCTCTCGGGGTCGACGAGATCGGTGACGATGGCCGGGTAGAGCCCGTAGTAGCCCAGCGGACCCGTCGCCCTCGGGCCGCCGCTCACGATCCGGCCTCGTTGATCGTCGGCCGCTCGGCGACGAAGTGAGTGCGGAGCCCTTCGCTCCGGTCGTACGAGTGGCGGACGCTGGTCACGTAGTAGCCGGCTCCGTTGAAGGGCGCCCCGACCCGGTCCAGTACGACTGTGCTGCCGACGACCATGTCCGGCGTGCCGTTGGTAGTGCCGACAGCGGTGACGAAGCCGCGACTGCGGCGGAGCATCTCGGCGCGGGCCCAATCGCCAGCCTCGGTGTCCGTGAGCGGCACATCGCGCACGCGGTAGCTCACCCGGGCTCCAAAGGCGCGCTGGAGGGTCGCCGGCCCAGTGCGGCCGCCGGTGATCTCCGCGTCGACGGTATCGCTGCCGGCCTCCTCGTCAATCGGGTCGCGCTCGGAGGCGTCGTAGCCCGCGACGCGGACGCCGGTGCGCTGATGGGCGAGGTCGGCCCGAACCTGGATCGCCAGGAGCTGGTTGCCTTGGACGAGGGTGATCTCGGTGCCGGAGCGGTTTGGCCGGGTCGCGAAGTGGAGGGTGTCGTCGTGGATCCAGACCTCCGCCTGGATGCAGTCGGCGCGGTCCCGCAGGAAGGCGAGATCGCTCTGGTTCCACTGCTGGACGACGTCGTACGTCGGACCTTCGGCCGACGCGTCGGCCGAGATGCCGTGCTCGTCGGCAATCGCTTCGGCGATGTCGGCGTCGCTGGATCTTTCGTAGGTGCGGAAACGTCGGGTCGTACGCAGATCCATCAACTTGTCCTCGGCGAAGATGACGACTTCGGGCTCGGTCGCTTCGGCGTAGACTGCCTCGATTCCGCTGATGTAGCCCTTGAAGACGGTACGGGCGGAGCCGGACGGGCCGAGAGAGATGACGACCTCCATGCCGAAATCGAGGATGCTACCGTCGAGGTAGAGCTCCGGGACTTGCGGCATGTCCGGGTGCGCCGGGGTGCCAGCAACCCGGAGGACAGCGGTCTTCAGCCCGTCCGTATCCTCCTCGATGTCGAGACGGAGGAGGTCTCGAGTCAGCTCGCCACGGACGGTGCTTTCGACCTCGACGACGGGCTCGGCCGAATAGAGGAGCAGCTCAGTCGTCATAGCCCCTGGCGCGGGTGCGGAGCTCGTCGCGGAGAAGGCGCGCTCGGATCGCGGCGATGCGCAACTGCTCTGCCCATGACGACGGCCGCCGAGATGCCTCGCCTGACGAGGGGGCCGTGGGCTCCACCGTCACCTCGGTTTCGAGATTGTCGATGTAGACGGTCATCGGGAGCCTCCCTTCGGTCCGCAGCCGCACGGAGTCCCGCCGCCCGATCCGGTTCCCGAGCTCTTGGCCTTGGCACCGGCGGGCGTGTACACAGGTGCGCCGGGCCCGCCGCTCGAGGACGAGTCCGCTCCGTGGGCGGCGCCTCCCGAGCCATTGGGCGCCGGGCTTGCCGGCGGCAGCTGAGTCCACGGTGCGACGGTCGGGTCGCGGGTGGCCGGAACCTGCCGCGCGGGGCCGTAGGGCTGGAGGGCGATGATCCCCTGTCGGCTCTGCGCGGCGCCCGTGACCCGGGTGCGGAGGGGGACGCCGAAGCCGTAGGTCGTAGCGCGCGGATCGGCCCTCGGCGGAGCGAAGGCCGGCGTACCGGCGTACGGCGAGGTGGGCGAAGTAGAGGGAAGGGTCGGCGCCTCGCCGGCAGGTGCGCCGACGGATGATCGCCGCGCGCCTTTCGTTGCAGCAACGCCGCCCTGGATCACGGCGGCCGCCGCACCCGACACCGCTGGGGCCGTTCCGCCACTCTTCACCGCCGCCTTCGCCTGTCCCTCGGGCGCGCCGAACGATCTGATCGTCGCCTGGGTCGCTGCCTGCGCCTTCGCGATCTTCACCGTCTCGACGGCGGCGCCGACCCCACCGGCCGAACTGAGGGCGAAGCCCCCGGCGGTGGAGCTCGTCGCCCCTGCCGATGCCCCGGCAGACAGCGACGCGCCCGCCTTCAGCCCCAACGAAGCCTCGAGCGAGGCCCCCACGTCGGCCTGCACGCCGACACTTACACCGACGCCGACGCTCAGGTCGACGGAAGCGTCGAAATCGATCTCGAAGCCAGCCGAAAGGGACAACGTGCCCTCGAGCCCGGCGGCGAGGCCGCGCCAGGCGCCTGGCTCGAGCCCGACGCGTGCGGTGAAGTCCGCCAGGCTTTCGCCACCAAGGGCCAGCGCGCTCTTCCCGAAGAGGCCGCCGCCCTTGCTTCCCGGTCCGGCCCCGCCGCCTCCCGGTGTCGGCGCGCTGCCTTCGGTGCTCGACCCGGGCCCCGCCTGGAGCAACTCGTACTTCGCATCCTGCTCGCTGATGCTGACGCTCATCTTCGCCCGGAGCGGGGTCCCGTCCGAGGCGAAATGGTCGAAGTCGAGCGAAACGGTTGTGATCACGCCCTCGATCACCAATTCGCCCCAGTGGAACTTCACGCGAGGCGGCGACTGCCTCTCGCTCCCGCTCCCCTGCGGCAGCACGAACTGCTCGACGGCCGCGGTCTTCTCACGGACCGATCGCGCTCCGCCCGCGCCGTCGTCCTCGTCGGCCGTGTCGAAGACGAGGTCGAAGGAGAGCTCGGTCGACGCGTTGCCGGTGAACTGCCGCTGCTGTCGAGCGTTGCTCTGACCGCCCTCCGTGTTGTTCGACAGGGTGAGCCGCAGCGACGAGGGATTGAACTGCACCGGGACCGGGTCGCCGATCTCGGTCCCATCCCGCTCGTTGCTGAGTTTCGTCAGCGTCGCCTTTTCGAGTCCGCTCATGATCCCACTCCGCCGATGGAATGCCTGACGGAGGAGCGTCGGTGTACCCGTAGCTGCGGATCGCTGATGGCCGATCGCTGTTGGCTCATTAGTCGATCGCCAGTCTCAGCCCTTCATGGGCGATTTGCAGCTCCTCGATCGCAATGTCCCCGCTCTTGGAGTTGAGCTGGGGTCCCGAGATCTTCGCCGGGATCCCACGGTCGAAGGCCCAAGTCGCCAGCACCTTCCCCTGGTCGTGGCCCATCAGTTGGATCGTGCCGTCGTAGCGAGTTACGGGGCGGGCGCCGGTGAGGATGCCCTGAAGCCATCCCCAGAGCACCGCGTCGACCTTGTTGTCGGTGCCGTAGAGCATCCCACGCTTGAGGGTGATACGCGAGTATTTGCCAGGCCCGACACGCTGGATGACGCCGTCGTTCCGCCCGCCTTCCTGGAGCTCCTGGACGTCCATTTCGATGTCGAGCCCGGTGCACTCCTGGAACCCACCGTCGCCGAGCGGCTTGCCGGTCGATTCCGCGGACGCGGCGGACACCCCCGAGGCGCCCGACTCGATCGCGGCGCTCTTCCGGAGCGTGACCCAGAAGTTGAAGGTGCCGGCCAGCTTGCGATCCTTTTCGAGCGCCATCAGGCCACCACCTGCAGGTTGTCTCCCTCACGGGTCAGATGGAGGACGATGAACTCCATCGGCTCCGCCGGCGCGACGCCGACATCGCAGAACAGCTGACCGACATCGACGACCTGGGGCGGGTTCAGCACCTCGTCACAACGAACGAAGTACGACTCGCGCGGTGTCGCGCCGCGGAACGCGTTCGCCAGGAAGAGCTGCTTCAGGTATCCCTCGAGCAGCCGCTTCACCTCGTCACGGAAGCGGGCATCGTTCGGCTCGAACACCGCCCACTGCATCTGCTGAAGGATCGTACGGGCGAGCATCGTCACCAGCCGACGTACGCTGAGCTGCCGCCACTGCGGATCGCGGGAGAGCGTCCGAGCCGCGGTGAGGCGGATTCCGTCGCGCTCGCTGAGGAGAACGTTGATCGCGGACTGGTGCAGCTCGTCGTGCCGGGCGGGCGTAACGGAGTCGGTCACCAACACAGCGGCCGTCAGGATCTCATTCGCCGGTCCGTGTGGGACGCCGAACGCGAGCTCTTGCTTCGCGACGATCCCCGCTGCGAAGGCCGAGGGGTTGACGGAGATGAGGGGGACGCGCGCGTCGTCCGGCCTCGAGACCCGCACCCACGGGTGGTAGCCGGCCGCCCAGTCCGTCCCGAAATCGGATCGCCACGCGAGGATCTCTCGCTGGTTCAGCCCGGGCGGCACATCGAGGAGCACGATCCACGACCGGAGCAGTTCCGCTAGATCGATGACCTGCTGCTGGAGGGCGATGATCTGGTCCCGATCGGGGGCGATCGTCGGATCGAGCTGGAGCCCATCGAGCTGACCGTCCGATCCGTCGCCCTCCTCGGGTGCTTCGGGAGGCGGCGGGAGCTCGACGCACGGCTCGAAGGTCGGGCCGGCGAGCGAGATGACCTCCTCGATCTCGCGCGGCTCGATGAGCGGGCCCGGCGAGTAGAGGTCCGGCACGACCAAGATCGAGAGGCCCTCCAGCTCGACCAGGGCGTGGATCCCGCTGCGTGCTTGCTCATCGCCGGGGACCCACTGGAGGTCGAAGAAGTCGTCGTGAACGACGTCGGGGTAGCGGTCGCGACCACCGGAGAACTGGGGATCGGCCGGAGCTGGGGCGGCGAGGAGCGTCGGATCGTCGATAGTCAGGTCGTTGTCGAGCCAGGAGACGTCCGGCCGGACGAGCCTAGATTCGCGGTGGAGGACGGCTGCGACCCAGCGATGGTGCAGCGGGGAGAGCCCGAGGCCCTCGTGCAGCTCGTCGCGGTCGATGCCATCGTCGGTTCGGTCGGTGACTGTGAGGTCTGCCTCGATGATTTCCACCCGTTCGGGAACCTCTGGAAGGGCGGTCTCGAGTGTCGCTTCCAGCCGAAGGATGGGGTCCTCCGGTGTCCATTCCCGGCGGACATCCGAAACGAAGCGCAGCTCGGGGACGCCGCCGGAGAGCCAGAGGCGGAGCAGCGTGCCGGGCGCGACTGGTGCGTCGCGATTCAGCGTGAGACCGCTCACCGTAGCCTCGAGGTAGGCGAGCGGACGGCCGCGGAAGCCGATGGTTGCCCCTAGTCGATTTCCCCAGCTCCCTTCACTGCGGGCGAGGAGACGGAAGGGCGCTCCACCCTCCGCCGTGAGGCCTGGTGCATCTCCCCCGGCCGTCGCGGCGTCGTTCTCCGGATCGCCCTCCCCGTAGTCGTGCACCACCCGGACGACGTAGGCCCGCCGACCGCCGTTCTCGAAGAAGGCAGCCACCGCATAGGGTAGGAGCCCCGGCCCCTCGAAGCCTCCATAGAACCGCCGATACGCCTCCCAGCTCTCTACGGGCACCGCCACCGAGCGAAGCGCCGCGCCGGGCGCCGTCATCCCCCGTGGTGGCTCGGCCCACGGCTCCAGGTACGCTGGCAGCCGCGACGGACCCCGCGGCGCCACCCCAACGAATGCGGCGACATCCATCCGCACCCCGGTGAGTGCCCGCAGCGGCTCGTTGAACCTCGGGTAGATCCCGGGAGCCCCGAGCGTCAGCCGTTCGCGTAGTGCCATGTGAGTTGCTTGATTGTCGATTCCCTCAGGAGATCTCCAGCCCCTCGTGCACCAGGCTCAGCTCCTCCATCGCCACCTCGCCTCCGCCCTTCGCGGCGAGCGTCGGCCCCGTCCACTTCTTCGGCTGGGCGTTGCGAAGGGACCAGGTGAAGACGGGGTTCCGCGCCTCGTCGAGGAGGAAGATCGTGACGTTGCGCGGGTCGGCCGTGCCGTCGCGAACTCCCCTCAGCCAGGTCCAGAGGTCATCCGAGCCGACCATGCCGCGCTTCAGCGTGACGTCGTCGGGCTTGTTCGTGTTCGGGATCTTGCGGGCGGTGTTGAACCGCTCGTTCCCGTTGCGATACTCGGCGTAGCTGACATCCGTACCGAGGCCGCTAACGTCGGAGAAGCCTCCGATGATGCTGCCTTCGGCCCCGTCGCCCTGCGCGTCACCGAGGGTCACGATGAAGTTGAACGCCCCGTACGGGTTTTCTCTAAAGGTCGGCATGGCTCCCTCGTCAGCTTGTCGGCTGCGTCACGGCATCGCCCGTCCACTGGCCGATGCGGAAGATCACGAACTCGGCGGGTTTGACCGGCGCGACGCCGATCAGGCAGATCAGCCTACCGTTGTCCAGGTCGTTCTGGGTCATCGTCGTGCGGTCGCACCGAACGAAGAAGGCCTGTTCGGGCTTCTCGCCGAGCAACGCTCCGTTCTTCCACTGCACGAGCAGGAAGTCCTCGACGGTGCGGCGGATGTTGGCCCAGAGGCGCTCGCCGTTGGGCTCGAACACCGCCCACTGGGTCGACTTGTCGATGGAGTGCTCGAGGAAGATGAAGAAGCGGCGGACGTTGACGTACTTCCACTCCGGGTCGGAGCTGATCGTGCGCGCCCCCCAGACGCGATTGCCTCGGCCCTCGAAGAAGCGGAGCGCGTTGATCCCCTCGGGGTTCAGCACGTCCTGCCGGGGCTTGTTGATGTTGAGCTCGAACTGGGTCAGCCCCCGGACGACCTCGTTCGCCGGTGCCTTGTGAACCCCACGCTCGATGTCATTGCGTGCGTAGATGCCGGTGACGAATCCGGAGGGAGGCAACAGCAGGCGCTGTGGAGGCGCGCCTTGGGCCGCCCGCTCGGTCGGGTCGAGTGTCCAGATCCAGGGGTAGTAGAGCGCGGCATACTTGCTGTCGAAGCGACCGCGGAAGTCCCGGATCTCGTTCATCGACGACTCGGGCGGCCCGTCGAGCACCGCGATCCGGTAGCGGAGGTTCTCGGCGTGTGCGATGAGCGCGTCCGTCGCGAGGGTGATGTCTTCGTCGCTGCCCAGGGTGGAGGCGTCGGGCGCCGCGACGATGGCGATGTCCTCGATCTCGCCGAGCGCCTCGAGACCGGTCGCCTTAACGGTCGCGTCATCGAGGTCGGCGGCGTCCCCCATCAAGTCGGCGGCACTGATCAGGGCGCCGTCGTTGCCGCCCTGGAGACGTCGCTCGGTATTGCCCGTCAATGCCTCGGCGAGCAGAGTCGCGGCGGCGTACCTCTGATCGTCGGTGGCGCCGAGTGAGTCGGGATCCCAGTCGAGGTAGACGACGGCGCTCTCGTCCGCCGGATCGTCGCGATCCAGGATCCTCCCCACATAGCGCTTCTGATCCGGGTGGAAGCCGAGCTCGCCGTAGAAGTCGTTTCGCTCGGCGTCGACGACGGCGGTGACATTGAGCTCGACGAGCTGGATCGTGGAGTCGAGCGCCGGCTCGACGGCGGCGCCGGCCGAGGTGATGAAGCTCTGCCGCCCGTCTGCATCGACGGAGACGGCGTGGAGCGTTCCGGCCAGGGGCGGATCGGTCCCGGCGGGTGGTTCGGTGACGCCGCTGTCGAGGATCTCCACGATAGCACCTGCCCGCGCCCGATTCGCCTGCAGGAGGTCACCGGCGCCGAACTGATCGGTGGTATACGCCACGTTCTTGCTGCGCATGATCTGCGCGTCGACGTAGACGTTGCCGAAGGAGCCCGGCCAGCGAGCGCGCCAGGTCGCGTCCGTCGTGTCGAAAGAGACGATCCGCTCGGCGACGCCGAGGTCCGTATCGGGATCGATCGGGGCGAAGACTCGCGAGACGTAGAGGCGCTGCCCGCCGTTGAGGAAGAAGGCGCGTGCGGCGTGGGCGAGATAGTTCGTGCGGATGTCGCCGCCATCGAGGTGCAGCGGCTCGAGTCCACCGTACACCCGCTCGAACTCCGTGAAGCTAGTGATCAGGCGAGGCTCGCTCGACGATGGACCCTCCCCATACTGGACCGGACCGAAGCGGGCCATTCCCGCAAAGCCGGTGGTGCTGGTGGGAACTCCCTCGATACTCCTCGAGCGGAAGCTCACCTCCTCGACGTAAACGCCGGGTGCCAGGTATTCGGGCATCGCTTTGCTCCTTGAGCGTGGAGACTACGAAAAATCGAACTCCTCTCGAACGAAGCCGTGCCAGCTGAATTCAACGTCCCGAGTGCTACCCGGTCGGCTCACGTATCCGGCCGGAAGCCGCTCCCCCGCGAGGACCTCCTCGCCGATCGGGCCAATTACAGCCTCCTCGACCGGTAGGTCCCAGAGTGGGTCGATCGCGGCGTCCGGGAAGTCGTCCGGATCGGCCTCGACGTCAGGTCCGAAGACGATGACGGTCACGGTCAGAGGAAGGATCAGATCGGCTCCGCGACCGGCCTCCGCCTCGAGGACGAGCACGAACTCACCGTGTTCGTCACCGAAGCCCCGGCCAACGAGCACGTCGTCCGTTGTCCTCCTCGCCTCGGCCCGGGCCCAACGCATCGGCTCGCCGTTGCGGAGGATCCGTCCGCGCACGCCCACGGCTCCTGGCGGAATCGGGTAGGCGGCACCCGGAAAGAGCGCGGGCCGCACACGGCGACCTCCGCCGATAGGCTCGTCCAGACGGATCGACAGGCGGCGAGGTACGAAGCGCTGGCTCCGATCCACGATGCGGAGGCCGATCGGCTCGGCAGTCGTCGACTTCAGCAGGACGGCGTGGCGGCAGCTGTCGGACCGCGGAAGGACCTCGAGAACCGTCGGCACTTCCCAGCGGCTCGCGTCGGGATCCCGCTTCCACGACGGGATGGGGAAGGGTGAGCCGTCCCGTGTCACTCGTACGGGCCAGCCGATTCTTGAACGGATCAGCGGATCCGTGCATTCGATCCCCAGAGCCAGCCGCTGGATCGACTCGACGTAGTGCGCCGGGAGGAACTCGTTCATCACCCCGCCGGCACCTCCATCCCGAGCACGCGCGTGGTGACATCCTCGAGAGCCATCGCAGCTGGGCTGTCGAGGCGTACCACCCGCGCGACGTACGGGACGCTCAGCTTGTAGTCGTGAGGAAGGGAGTCGAACGTCCTCATCACTGTTTCGGTCGGAATCTCCTCCATCAGAATCTGGATCGATTCGCCCGGTGCCCAGTCGGCTCCGTCCACGAGGAGGGGGCCGGAGAGGCTGGGATGCACCTCGAAGCACTGCATCGCCCGGCCCAGGATCCGGAGTTCGAACTCTGCATTCTGTGCCCACGGGGTGATCAGCAGGTGCAGATCGAGCGGCAGGTACGCCCGCCCATCCACGCTTCCCACCGCCGACCATCCCGCCCGCATCGCCTTGTTGAAATCGACGCGGTACATCATGATCGAGAGCACCGGCGGCTGGATCAGGTTGCCTGCCGTCCCGATCGATTCGAGATCCTCCGTCCGGATCAACACCGCCCGCGGGCGGGTGGGTGAGTCCGGGATCGGATCCTCTTCCAGGAAACAGGCGTTCAGCATCCGCTCTATGCTGAGTCCGGTCGCAGCGATGCACGGAAAGTTCGCCATTTCAGTCACGCAGCTCGGGCGGGGGAAGGCTCAACTCATGGATCGCGGCGACGATCTCCCTCGTCGACGCGTTCTCCATCGCACTGACCTGCGGCCGAAGCCGATAGGCCGACACCGGCCTGCCGTCCCGCGACACGGCTAGCGCACCCGCGAGCGGTAAGTCGTACATCAGGCGGACGCACGCCTTCGGAAGTGAGCTACCATCGGAGCCCACTACGAGTATGTCCGGTCGCGCACGCGCTGCCACTTCAGCGATTCCTTCCAGGCTCGTCATCTCCTCCACGATCCTGAGTTCAGGATCTCCGCTCGCCGCCTCCCGCAGGATCTCGCTCAGCATCTTCGGGAGGGCAGCGAACAACAGCCTGATCTCAGTCACCCGGCTCCATGGTGCACGTGTGTCCCGCGGTCCCGTCCCGCATCATCGGGCGCCCTGAACTCGGCCCCAATGAGTCGAATGATCCATTTCGGACCCATTTCGAGATCTGGATATTGGAGTCACAATGGACCGTAGCGTCGACGATGGTGCCGGCTCTCGGCGCAATCCTGCTGGCCCGGCAAAGGCGTCGAAATCGCGTGGCTCGGCCCGATCCAGTACCCGGGTATTTTCCCGGGTACTTTCTGTGGGCGATCTGGGACACTCCATAAGTTTGCTTGACGTTCGCTCGACCCCTTCCAATACTGGAGATGTTCCTACGAGCCTTTCCGGCCGTCACGTTCGGGTCCCGCAGTCCATCACCCCGATAGCCTTTCGCTTGACGAGCTCCACCGCTGGCGCGGAGGGGCTCCCTAGGATCGACGCCGGCAGCGGACGTCGTCTCCAGCCGGATCGCACCTGAAATTGCTTTCAAGCAAGGGGGAAAGTGGAGGAAAGAGCCGTCGGCAGAGCGAGTCCCCACCGCGACGAGGAAGGTCTACCGGGAGAGGGTCGACTCGTATCTGTCCTGATCGTGGTGGAGGTGTGTCTGTACCGTGAGGGGCTGAGCCGGGGGATCGATCAGCAAGCGGCTTTCGAGCTGGTGGGAAGCACGGGGGACCTGGCGGAAGCGAGGGACGTGATGTCGGAGCAGCAGCCGGACGTGGTTCTGATGGACGCCTCGATCGATCCCGAGTTCACGCTGGTTTCGCTCGCTCACCAAGTGGCGCCGGGGTCGCGCATCGTTGTGCTGGGGGTGCGCGAGGTCGAGCCCGATGTACTACGCTGTGCGGAAGCAGGCGTGGCGGCCTATGTCCCGCGGGACGCCTCGATCGGTGAGTTGGTGGAGGTGATCGAGAGCACGGCGAGGGGGGAGTTGAGGTGCTCGCCGCGGATCGCCGCGTCCCTGTTCCGCAGGGTGGGGAAGTTGAAGGAGGGGATCCCCGCTGAGGTGGGCTCTTCGCTGACGCCGCGAGAACGGGAGATCGCCGCCCTCATCGACGAGGGGCTGTCGAATAAACAGATCGCCCAGCGCCTGCACATCGGCGTCTCGACGGTGAAGAATCACGTCCACAACCTTCTCAAGAAGCTGAACACATCGCGTCGCGGAGTGGCTGCTGCGCGGGTCCGTTGGGCACGGACCCGCCAGCACGGCGTGCGTTCGAGATCAGACCGGCGGTAGGGGAGACGTCTCGTCCACATCCTGTGATCTTCCCCTTCGCCATGCGGCGAGAGCGTCGGCGACTGCGGTGGGAACACCCCTGCCGCGGGCGCCCGCCGCCGCGCCAACACCCCTCAGCAACAGTTCCGCAACCCTGAGCCCGGGGCCGATCGCATCTGCCGAGAGATGGCTCTGACGGGCGATGAGATCGACATGCTCCCGGCGGGGGATCTCGATCTTGTCGAGCCGGAGCGTGTCGTCTTCGGCCGGGTGCGCCTCGGGCCGGGCGACGACTTCGGGTCGCGGGCCGCCGGCATCGTGCCTGAACGCCTGCAGTCGCGCGTACACCTTGTCGCCGGGGCAGGTGCGGTCCATGTGATCGCGGTGACCGCTCAGGACGTAGTCCGGTGAGATCTCGCCGAGGGCGACGCCGTCGGCAATGAGGTCGCGGATCGCTGCGATGCTGCGATCGCTCGGGTCGGTCTGGCTCCCGTCGATCAGCAGGCAGACCCCGATCGACTCGCCATTCACCGGCCCCGCGTGCGCACCCTTGAACTTCCATCCGCGACCCTCGTAGATCCGGCCGCTCGGCGCGACCAGCCAGTTGTAGCCGATCCCCGCCCAGCCGTTCGACTCGACGTGGAAGCGCTCGATGCCCAGGACCGCCGCCCGCTCCTCGTCTGGTGTCGCGTCGGCCTCGAGAGCCGGGCGGAAGCTGTGGTGGATGACGACTCGTTTCTCGGCGCCCGGGTCGAGATCGCCTCGGCCATGTTCGGAGCCCCATTCATCCCGGGAGATGGGGTCGGTGCGGAGTGCGTTGGGCATGGTAGTAAGCGGGGAAAGGGGAAGGTTATCAGCGATCAGTTTGAAAGCTGAGGGCTCTCGGCGGCCTAATCAATGGGTTAGGCGGCCTACGGCGGCGGCCTGGGCCCCCACGGACGCGTCGCGCGTTCGGCTTGGGTGAATCTTCGCACGGGCAACCAAACGCCGGAATAAGAATGAAAGAAAGCTGGACCGTGGAGCAAGGGGGCGTTGCCCCGACGGGCTACTTCTTGCACGTTCCTGCGCAGCCCATTCGGTTCTTTGCAGCGCCGCACGCAGACACGAAGATTCGATGATTCCCAAGTGGCCGCTAGGAGCGGCGGGCCGATCGCGGTTGTCAGGCGTTCGGAATAAGGTGAGGGCGACGGGATGGATCGGCCAGAAATGGGAAGTTCAGGACGCCTATCGGCCCTCCCTGTGGCGGAAGCTCTCGGCGCCGCAGCTGTTCGTGACCTCGTTCGCCCTCCTGATCCTGGTTGGTACGCTCGGACTCAAGACTCTACCCGGTCTCTATACAGGCGAACCTCTGGGCTGGCTGGACGCGCTCTTCACGGCCACCAGCGCGGTGTGTGTGACCGGCCTCATCGTCGCAGACACGGCGACCTACTTCACACCCGCCGGCCAGGCGTGGATCCTCCTGCTCATCCAGCTCGGTGGCCTGGGGATGATCACCTTCGCGACGATGATCATCCTCGCGCTCGGCGGGCGTTTGTCGTTGAGACACGAGGCGCTCTCCTCCGCCGCAACGAACATCACTTCCCACGTAGACCATCGTCAGCTCACCCGTGATCTGATCAAGTTCACGCTGGTCTTCGAGGCGGTCGGTGCCCTCATTCTCTATCTGCTCTGGATCCCGAGATTCGGCTTCGGCGGTGCGATCTGGCACGCCATCTTCCACGCGGTCAGCGCCTTCTGCAATGCCGGTTTCTCGACGTTCTCGAATTCTCTGATGGACTTCCAGCGTTCGCCGCTCGCTCTCTCGATCGTGATGGCGTTGATCGTGGCGGGGGGCCTCGGCTTTCTGACCCTGGAGGAGCTGTACCTCCGACGTGGTGCTAGGGGCCGCGGGAGGCCTCTCCGGATCTCATTGCACTCCCGCCTGGTTCTGGGGGCTACCGCTGCTCTGCTGGGTGGTGGATGGATCCTCTTCACCGCGCTCGAGTGGCGGCTTACACTCGCCGAAATGCCGATCTGGGCAAGGCCGCTCAACGGGCTCTTCATGAGTGTCACCGCTCGCACCGCTGGCTTCAACACGATCGACTACAATGCTGCGAGTGGTGGAACCAACTTCCTGACGGTCCTGTTGATGTCCATCGGCGGGTCACCCGGTTCGACGGCCGGCGGTCTCAAGACGACGACCTTCGGATTGATCGGCCTTCTCGCCTGGTCGCGCCTCCGCAGCCGCCGGATCGCCAGCCTGGGGGATCGATCGGTGCCGGAGGAGACCGTGCAGCGCGCCGTGGGTCTGTTCGTGTTCGCCTTTGGCGTCGTAACCGCTGCGATCCTCGGCTTCGTGACGTTGGAGATGGGGACCGTCACGCACTCCGCAGCCGCTCGCGGCTTCCTTCCGTACATGTTCGAAGCGGTCAGCGCATTCAATACCGTTGGGCTGTCCATGGGGGCGACGGGTGAGCTTTCGAGACCCAGCCTCGTCCTCACCATTCTGTTGATGTTCATCGGCCGCATCGGACCGCTCACGTTCGCGTCCGCGGTCGTCCTGCGGCCAACGACGGGTCGCGGCCGGTACCGGTTCGCCTACGAGGACGTGGTGGTGGGGTAGGCGATCACAAGCCGACGGTCAGGCGACTGTACAGGAACCGACCGTTCCGGCCAACGGCCGGGTTCCCGAGGTCTCCGGTGCCCAACTGCAGATCCCTCGCGGTGCTCGGGATGACAATCCTGGGCTATGGAGATACGATCATGACGAGATTCACCCGGCCACTAGTCCCAAAATAAGCGTGCCGCTTGGGCCAGACGCCAGTTCCGCAGAATCGGCGGTCATCAGGCCCGTTGTAGGTCGGCAGTCGGCCGCCGGCCATCAATCCGGAGCCTCGGAGGGCTCACCGTTGCGAGATTAGCGCTTCAGGGGCGGTTTGTCGACGTCCGGAGACACGTCTGCGAGCCTTGCCCGCTCGGCAGCGGAAAGGAGAGCGGCTCGTGCCGAGGGACCGCCTAGCCAAAGGCAGTTCGTTCGATGGTTCGCCAAGCACTGAAGAAGCGATCCAACGTCGGTTGGTACCCCAGGAGCCGGAGCGTGATTGTGCGTGCTTGCCGGATCACCCGGCAGGGGATCAGGATCATACTGTGAATGAAGCGCCGGAACTCCATGGCGAGGTAGGTAGCCCGATCATTCTTGCGATGCATCATCACAGCGAACCACGACTTGATATTCCAGGCCAGGGCGGCGATCACCATGTACGCCCAG